>NZ_CP196513.1:0-74346 GCF_051803255.1 Serratia bockelmannii
ATGAATGAACACCGGGCCAGAGCGATCAACGCGCTGATGGTGGCGATGTGCGACCGCTTGAACATTGTGACCGGCAAAGTTGAAGCCAGTGTTGAGCAACTTTCCGACTGGTGTGGGTTATCTACCGGTAGTGGTGACAAGAAAAGTATCTCCCGTGCCAGCCGGGCGATCACTACCCTGGAAGAGTTGGGTGCCCTCGCTTGCGAACGTGCTTGGGATGAGGCCAGTCGTTCCCACATCCCTAAAATCATCTGGGTAACCGAACTGTTCTTTGTCCTGATCGGCTATGAGCTGGGTAAGTATCAAGCGGCGCAAAACCAGCAGCTGGCGTGGATGAATCAGGGATTGCTCAAGCAGGGCGAAGCCCCTATCACCCTGTCAGAGGCCCGCCGGCGTGCCAAAGAGCAGCATATAAAACGGGCCTTTGAACACCGGGCGCGTCACCGTTCCTTCAAACAACAGCGCCGGCAGGCTCAGAAACTGCTACAGATGGAACGCCAGCAAGCGCGTACTGAAATCCTTAACGGTTTGATAAAGATGTACAGCAAGGATGAGCTGGAGGCCATGGGCCATCTTGAGCTAAAACGTCAAGTAGACCAGCGTTACCATGCCTTGCGTAAGCTGGCCTCGTCAGCCCCGCCAGACACACCATAACCCTTCTCTTTTGCCCGGCTTTCCGCCTTCCTTCAATTGATGCGCTTGATTGCGTAGGTCTCGGCACGTCTGCAGTTCCTGAACTGACCCTTTAGTCCTATTTTCCTGCGAGATAGCCCACCAATGCGGTGGCGTATAAAAGGATCTGGCCAGCCGTTGCGCGTTTTCCACATATAGATGCAAATACTCGATGATGATGAATGCCTGCTAAGAATTACATGCAAAGTAACTGTAACTTCATTTAGACCTAAAAAGACCTTACAAGAGCTTTGCTCTGTGGATAATGCCTTCGCTTACAGCGGGTAAACCCGCGCCGCTCAGAAACGGCGCAAGCGCCTTAAAAGTAGCTCCCGCCAAAGGCGGGCAGAAGTCACCAGGCAAACTCACACATTTTCTCACAACTCGACCACCGCAAAGCCGCCCCGCCCCGGGCCAAAGGCCCGGAACAGAGTGGCTTTAAGATGAATGCTGTAACTAACCATTCAATCGCTGCCAGAAATATCGCTGAAGCATCGATTAACACGCTCGTAAGCGGCCCTCACGGCCCGCTAACGCGGAGATACGCCACAGCTGCGGCTACGCCTTGCCGTGACCACTCCGACCGCGCACACAAAGATATAAATCGCGTTTAGCGGTACTGGTCTTGCAGGGCGAGGGATGGGATAGGTGAAATCTATCAAAGCAGGGCGGCTTCGCCGCGTCTCCGGCGACCCTGACCAAATGGTGTTCTCTTACCGCGCGGCTGTCGCCTCCATGCGCTGAAGCGCATACAGGGGCGATGTTGTGAGGACTATGGAACAACACGGGCTAATCGCTGTAACGGTATCGACTGGGTAAATTACTGGTTGTGCATACAGTTGTATGCGCTGCCTATTTAATCGCAAAGAGGAGATACGTTATGAGTGGAACCCCACATAACAACAAAGTAACCTATGACGGCTTCAACTGTAACGGCGGTAAGCCGCCCGAAGCCAATACCAGTTGGAGCCATGTAACCAATGCATGGGAATGGAACGACCTGAAATTAAATCCCGGCTCGATATCTGACTGGTTTCCTGAAGAAGTAAAAGAAGCACTCGAAAATAATATCTGTATCATTTGTGGGGAAAAGAACTGTCCCTATATTAAAAATAACAGAGACTACCAAAATCTCATCAATTCCCTGAAAAGTGGGAACGTGGAAGAAGCAAAAAAAGTTTATAGAACAAAGTTTGCACAACTTCGGAATATACACAAAGCGGAAGTGATGAAAGGACTACAAAAGGCCCGCGATGCAAGAAACAATGGTGTTTGTACCGTGCCTTATACCGGTCCAATTCAACATAAACGCGCCATCGCTACGCCTGGTGTATGGAGTGAGTGGATTGAGTTATTAAATTCCTTTGCTAACGAAACTTCCCCTAATGTTTATACCGTCAGTTTTAATCCTTCGTCGAATATGGAGTCTTCTTTTGATGTGGAGATAAAATACCCAGAAGCTAATGGAATGAAAACCATTAACACAATGGGGCCCGGTTCATATACAATCAAAGCCACAGGGATCGGAAATACATACATCAGGGTAAAATCACACTCAAGCCCTGTGACTGTTACCTTTGAATTCCCTGATAAATAACGCTTCAGTTGAGCGGAGCCACCTTAATTTGGTGGCTCAAGCACTTGATCGGTAGTCATGGCTTATTATATGACGACAAAATATCATCAAGGATTTCTTTGTTTGGGATCATTTGCCTGTATCCATTCTCAGTCTTTAGGCTGCTGGCCACATGAGATTTCATAACTAAATTTGAATTGTAGTAAATGAATAAATCTCTGCCAACACTTTTAGAAATAAGCACATTGAGTTTATTTGCACATGCTATATCATTTTTTAATTTTATGGCTAAAGCATAGCCATTTTCCGCGCTTTTTTTAATTGGTGATATTTCCTCGATACACTTTTTATCCAAGATAAATTGAAGATTATTGCTTTCATATACAAGTTTATTTTTTTTACTATCCACACACCCTACTGAAGTGACGCAAAGAGCAGTAATTAATATAAATTTAAGCATATTTTCAATCCACGATGTCATGCTAATAATTATTTAGACCACCATCGATAACACTCAACCCATGTTTAGTCCAACTTTTGAGCGCATTGGTTGCAGTGGCCATTCCTTTCACACTGGAAACGGTAGTGTTTTTAAGTTGCCAACACAGCTCTTGTTTGCATCCGGCTTGTCCTTTTCAAAGTGATATGACCCTATGATGGTAGCATTACAGGGGGAGCATTCCAATGAAAGTGATAATCAATATCATTAACAGCTTTTCACGTTTTTCTCATTGAACTACGTGTTGCAGTGAAATCACGCGTTATTTCAGATGCACGACAGGCACGTCTTTCAGTCGTGTGGTCCAGGCCGGCGACAGCCGCTGCCGTTTCATCTTCCAGCCATCGGCCCGGTCGGGAATGCCCTGCCCGGCAAACCACACCGGCGCCCGGCCGTCCTGATTGAGACTGTCGAGCAGCTGCATCAGCCGATCGCTGTTTTTGCGCGGCGGCGCGTCGTCAAACAGGCCGAACTGCGCCACACGTTCGCTGGTGAAATCGCCCAACATCACGCCGCAGCGGTGATAGCGGTGGCCGGCGATAAAGATCCGTTCCAGCGCCCGTCGTGCAGCCTGAATGATGTCACGGCTGTCCTGGGTGGGCGTTGCCAGTCGGGTGGTCGCCTGGTTGCCGTAATAGGTCTCGCCGGCGGCGAACGGACTGGTGGCCACGAAAACCGAGATGTGCCGGCAGAACTGCCGCTCGCCACGCAGCTTTTGTGCTGCGCGCTCGGCATGTGCGCAGACCGCCTGACTGACGCTGTCCAGCTCGGTGGGCTTGTCGCCGAATGAGCGGGAGCAGACGATTTGCTCTTTCGCCGCCGCAAATTCCTCCAGGCCCAGGCAGGCGATGCCGTTCAGCTCGCGCACCGTGCGCTCGAGCACCACCGAGAAATGACGGCGCGCCGCGGCCGCCGGCATGTCGGCCAGCTGCAGCGCTGTGCTGATCCCCATCGTTGCCAGCCGGCGGGCAATACGCCGGCCAACGCCCCACACTTCCTCTACCGGCACGTGCGCCATCAGGCGTCGCTGGCGCGCCGGCGAACTCAGGTCGACCACGCCGCCGGTCTTGTGCCAGGTCTTGGCGGCGTAGTTGGCCAGCTTGGCCAGCGTCTTGGTCGGCGCAATACCGACGCCGACCGTCAGGTGGGTGCGGCGCCGCACCTCTTCACGCAGCCGGCGACCGAGAGACTCCAGCTGCGCGGCCGGGATACCGGTCAGATCGCAGAAAGCCTCATCGATTGAATACACTTCCAGTCGCAGCGTCAGCTGGGCAAGGATGGCCATCACCCGATGCGACATGTCGGCGTAGTAGGCATAATTCGACGAAAACGCCACCACGCCCTGCCGCTCGGCGTCCCGGGCGATTTTGAACCAGGGCTCCCCCATCTTGATGCCGCAGGCTTTCGCCTCGCGGCTGCGCGCCACGACACAAGAGTCGTTGTTGGACAGGACCACCACAGGACGGCCGCGCAGGTCGGGGCGAAAGACGGTTTCGCAGGAGGCGTAGAAGCTGTTGACGTCAACCAGGGCAAACATGGCGGGGTTCTCCGGGCTTTGCGGAATGGGCAGATGGCGATAACCGGGCCGGGTTACAGCGTGTGAATGGCGTGGCGCACCACGCCGAAGATCACGGTCTCGATGTCGTCACCGAGCGGAATGGGCGCAAAGGCCGGATTGGCCGGCAACAGCATTGGTCGGGGCAGCAGCTGCAGGCGCTTGCAGGTGAACTCGCCGTCGACGGTGGCGATGACGATGTCGCCGTGCTGCGCCCGGTAGAAACACTCCACGACCAGCAGGTCGCCGTCGAGGATACCGGCGTCCTGCATCGACTGCCCCTCGGCGCGTACCAGGTAGGTGCTCTCCGGGTGACGGATGCAGATGTCGTCCAGCGACAGGCGCTGCTCGAGGTAGTCCTGCGCCGGCGACGGAAACCCGCAGGGCACGCCGGCATCATAGAGGCGTACCGGCATCACACGGCCTCCGGCGCGCTCTGCCAGGCATCGACATCCGGGGGCGTGTCCGCGTCGGCTGAAGCCGCGGCCGGCAGCGCCGCCTGCAGGTAGTGCGTGCGCAGCTGCGCGGTCAATGTGGCCACCACGTCGGGACGGTCGCGCAACCAGCCGGCGGCCTTCTCGCGCCCCTGCCCGATTTTATCCCCCTGATATTCGTACCAGGCGCCGGTCTTGAGGATATATTTGGCGTCGACGGCCAGATCCAGCACTTCGCCCTCGCGGAAGATGCCGGCGCCGAACAGCAGCCGGAACTGTGCCTGGCGGAACGGCGGCGAGACCTTGTTCTTGACCACCTTCACTTTGGTATCTCGCCCGATGATGGTCTCCCCTTCCTTGACGTTGCCGGCGCCGCGCACATCGAGGCGAACCGAGGCGTAGAACTTGAGGGCGTTGCCGCCGGCAGTGGTTTCGGGATTGCCGAACATCACGCCGATCTTCATGCGCAACTGGTTGATGAAGATCACCACCGTGCGGGTGGTGTTGATGCTGCCCTTCAGCTTGCGCATCGCCTGGCTCATCATGCGGGCCTGCAGCCCCATCTGGGCGTCGCCGATCTCGCCTTCCAGCTCGTTTTTCGGCACCAGGGCGGCGACGGAATCGACCACCACCACGCCGACGGCGCCGGAACGCACCAGGGCGTCACAGATTTCCAGCGCCTGCTCGCCGGTGTCGGGCTGGGAGATGAGGAGTTCACCGATATCGACGCCCAGTTGCTGCGCGTAACGCGGATCAAGGGCGTGCTCGGCATCGATAAAGGCGCACTGCAGCCCGGCGCGCTGGGCGCAGGCAATGACCGACAGGGCGACGGTGGTCTTGCCGGACGACTCGGGGCCGTAGATTTCGGTGATGCGGCCGACCGGCAGGCCGCCGCCGAGTGCGATGTCGAGGCCGAGCGAGCCGGTCGGGATACGCTCGACAGCCATGCCATGGTTGTCCCCCAGGCGCATGATGGCGCCCTTGCCGAACGCTTTCTCGATGGCGGTGATGGCGCTTTGCAGCGCTTTGGCGCGATTTTCCTGTGTTGTGGCCGTGTCCTGCGGTGTGCGGGTTCGTGATGCGTTGCTCATCTAGTGTTCTCCTCTGGTCGGAAACCGAATGCGTTATTATAATTATACTGTATGTATAACCAGTATAATATAAATCTGAGGGGGAATGACAAGCGATAGGGCGCGACTTTCAGCTATTAGAGGAACAACTCGCTCATTTTGAAGTGGATTTTTTTCTGTCTCTCAACTGTTGCGACTTAGCACGATTTCAGAGGGGTTGGATCGTTATCTGCCAGCCAGCTCCGGCAGACACAAGATGTTGTGTCTAAAGCAGCTGAATAAGGTACAAAATGTTGTGTTTCCAGGCGTGATCGTCACTTGCTACTGGCGCCATTGTTTGCCAAACT
The DNA here is from genome assembly GCF_051803255.1 of Serratia bockelmannii. Classification (NCBI taxonomy): domain Bacteria; kingdom Pseudomonadati; phylum Pseudomonadota; class Gammaproteobacteria; order Enterobacterales; family Yersiniaceae; genus Serratia; species Serratia bockelmannii. The sequence goes on from NZ_CP196513.1 coordinate 6,154, forward strand.
GCATTGCAGTAATATGACAAAATGACATGTTTTAGGGGCGGTGATGACGGGATTTGAGCTGAAACTATGGCGAACGGGGCTGGGATGGACACAGGAACGGGCGTCAAAGGAGTTTGGGATTTCGATGCGTACCTACATCCGCTATGAGCATGCTGATCCACCGAGGGCGATTGAATTGGCCATCCAGGCCCTGTCTCTGGCCGCGATGTTGCCGGATATCGACGCACTGCCGGCAGATACGTTACGGCAGCGTGTCAGAACGCTGGCGGTTGACATCCAATCCGGCTAATACAACCAGCGTCCGGCTTTCGCCGACTCGACCAACATTCTGATGGTGAGCGGTTTTAGGGGCTGGTCGGGCACCTTTGAACCGAAAAACTCTGGGGCAAAATAATGGGTGAATTCCATGCCGGCCGGATCGACCTGCCATATGGCTAGGTAGGTGTTGATCGCGTCGTCACCGTCATCCCACCCAATCTTGAGATCTTCCCGCAAGCGTGTGTCCAGGGTTACCGGCACTTTCGGGCCCCAGAAGACATACTTCCGCGGGCTGAAATTTTCATAGTAATAATCAATGATCTCTTGCTCTATTTGCGCGGGCGTCTTCATCATCAAAAATAGGTCCACTGAATTCTGTCTGCCGGACGGGCAATGAGGTTGAAACGGTCTTTTACATCGCGGCCGATCGCGTAAATGGTCCAGGCCGACAGGGCATACCCCAGCCAGGGAACATTGCGGCCGATAAATTTTCCCCAGTTATTCACGTAGCTGATGTGCAGGCGCTGTGGGGTTTCACCCACCAGTGTCGGTAAACGGATACCTTTCGGCAAAGGCTTGTCCAGGTATTTCCGTGACAGTCGCGAGGCGATTGATGTGCCTGGTGTAGCGGTCCCCGGCTTTTGGCGCGTGGGAAGCCAGGGTTGCCCTGATGCGATCAAGACGGCATCGGCAACGCTGATCCCCAGATGTTCACGGAGCGCATCGACGGTGATAAGCCACCACAGCTGCTGGGGCGTCAACTGGGTATACCCCTTGTAGAAATACGTACCGTTTAATTCCTCAACCGTATCCATAGGTTATCCTTTACCGTAGGGGATGTCAGGTTGGCGCGTTGCTGTGCTCGCCTGGCTCCAGTGTTACCGTTTGATATGTCGGCTTGCTGTCTGCAAGGCGGGCCTGCAGTCCATACTCTGCCATGACCTGAATGAACGTATCGACATCGCCGACAATGCGAAAAGAGACCGGCTGCAGGTGATGGCCATCCTGAGAGAAGGCGGCATTGAGCGCCGTTTTTTCGACGTAAAAACCGTTGTGCTGGGATGGCGTGAGGGTGGTTTCCGACCGCCACTCGCGGGCATCCATCACATAGTTGTCCCAGTCCCGATCTTTCAGGGTTTCAGTCGCGTAAGTGAGCCGAAACAAATCGGACTGCGCGGCGAGATTGCCGCTGCAGGAGCGCCACAGGTATTCCAGATGCTGGCGCAGTTTACCGGCCGGCCCGTGTTTGCGGCCGCGTTCGAGCAGCCAGGCGATATCCACGGCGACGCTTCTGGGAAATCGCTTCTGTTTTTGGGCGGTGGCCAGCCAGCGGATCAGGAACAGGTTTTCGGCATAGGGCGTGCCGGCGATACCGTCCTGGCGGGCGAGCCCCAATGCTGCCAGGGCGCAGAACGCCAGATGGCTGAGTGCTGCGGTGGTGTTATCCGTAGTAACGGATTTGGTTTTGTCTAACAACGTTGTCTGCCCTGCCCGTTTTGACGAATGGTTAAAGGGACTCTGCGATCCATCACCATTCAGTGTAACTGGCTATCCGGGCAGTGACCAGCAACGCATTGCACTCCAAATAATTACCAATGTAGGATTCTACTCCGAAACCGAACATCGCAAAACATGGTAAAATGGGCCATTATCTAAGCCGATAAAGGGTAGGAGCAGCGTGGCGCGAGCAATAAAAGGATTGATTACTTTCAAGGATTTAGGGCGTCCTGACCTGCGCGAGCTGGAGAGAGAATTCAGGTTAGATCCTACTCCAGAAATTGAAGCCGGAGGCAGTCTTGAAGCTGCAGTCACTCTGTTGGAACTGCACATGGGTTTCACTGAACCGGAAATGTTAATCGTCCGCAAAGAAACAATCATCGGTACGCTCAGTATTCTCCGAGATAAATTGGAACATATCGTTGAAAAGCGCCTTGATGCTCGCGAACGCTACGTGTTGCTTGCGTTGGATACGCTGGCTAATCCTTATGAAGTGTGGGAAACCATGTATGATGACGGATTGGCACGCTTTCTTTTTATCGGTGCATACCGGCAGAAACAGCAGATGTTGGTTGTCGTGGCGCCGTGGGAAGGAAAAGTGCTCTGGAATTTCATGCACACTGACGCGAAAAGCCTCAATAAACATCGACAGGGAACTTTGCTTTATAAACGGCAATAAAAAAGCCGCCATTTTTCAATGGTGGCCTCAGGGAGCTGGGCCTGTTTATTTTACACCTTCAGGCGGGAGGTGTGAGGTTTCACCCTAGCACAGAATTCAGGGATCCTATGGGGTCCTTCCACCAACTCTAGCACCCTGATGCAGTTGGCTTCTCGCTCGTAAATAATAGTATGCTATTACTACGAAAACGTCAATCACCCCGGCTAATCCGGCATAACGGCTCTTCATCCTTGGTCACAATGAGCAGTTTCAGATTAACGTTGTTGTGATGGTGCTTTAACTACACACCAGGCATTTGTTCACCAGGTAATTTGCCCTGTGCCGCAAGCCATATCTGACGTTTATTCGCCGGGCTGAAGTTCCCGGATACTCTTCAAGTCAAGACGGTTTGCACTCCAGACGCCGCTTCCGACCTCAGCGCCGGTGGACTTTCTGAATCGGAGTCCACACTCACTGACCCACTGAGTGCGGGTTTCACGCAGCCTGACATGGCGTGGTTTGTAGCATTCAGTGATTGTCCCTTCGTGCGTCATTTTCGGCCGCTTTTTCATTGCAGGGACATGAGCGGCTTTAGCGGACGGTCCGGCAGGTGACCCGTCGCGGTACTCCGCAAAGATCTCCCTGGACACCAGTACCGGTAAAGGCTCAGGTTTGACGTTCTGGCCTGCCGCCGCCAACAGATCGTCAGCCGTCTTCTTCAACCAGCCATACAGTTGATGGCCGTCACCCGGAATGATATCCAGGGTCACTTCACGCGTGGTGATCGTGCCTTCCAGACGGCGAACCTTCTGCAGGAAGGCGCCCAGCGTCCCGCCGGACGCGATCGGCTCCGCCACAATCCAGTCGTCATACTCGTCAAACTGATCGAGGGTCAGGTCAATGTAGTCCCCGTCCAGGGCGACAAAGACGTGACCGTGAATGTCACCATTTTCAATCCACTGCAGGGCGATGACATACGGAAACAGTTTGTCGTCGTGATCTCTCAGGTACCGGACCAGTGTCTGGCTGGCAAGCTCACAGCAGCCGCGCGGAAAGTCTGCCAGATAGTTATGCCAGCTGCGCGGTTCCGGTTCACCGGAACGTTCACCGGCGGCGAGCGCCAGCGCCCGACGGAAGGCCTCCACCTGGGTCCGGGTATCGTCTCTCATTTTGTCCCCTTCCCGCCTTTCGGCTCTGCCCGCGCCAGGGTCAGCAGTTCGGCCTGAAGTTTACGGCCGTCCTCCCGGGACTCCTTCAGCTCCGCTTTCGTGTCCTGCAGCTGCGCCGCCAGGTGTTCGCCGGTGGCGGTCAGCCGGGCCACCTGCTCGCGCAGCGGCAGCGCCTCATCCCGCAGCGCGCGCACCTCCTGCAGCAGGCGATCGCGCTCGGCCACCACCTCGCGCAGCACCGCCAGCTCGCTCTCAAGCCGGGCCACGGTCGCCTGCGCGGCGTCGCGCGCCTGGTCAGCCTGGGCAATATCCGCGTCGGCCTGCTCACGCGCCGCCAGGGTGTCGGCGTCGGCCTGTTTCACGGCCGCCTGCCACAGCAGGGCCAGCTGGCCGGTCAGCAGCTGTGCCAGCTCAGCCGGCAGCGCCGGCGCCTGCTCCGCGCGCTGTTCGCGCAGGCGGGCGCGGAACGCGCGCATCACCGGGGAGATGTGGGACAGCGAGCCGCCGCCGAGGTGCTGACGGACCTGCTCGTTGGTCGGGTTCGGGGTGCCGGCGGCGATGAGGGCCGCGGCGGCGTCTTCAATACGGCGGACGGTGTCCGGGGAGAGTGGGGTCATGGTCAGGCTCCGGTCTGTCGGGGAATGCCGTCATCGTACCCCTGGCGTAAAAAAATACACAATACACAAAATACAAATAATACATACAATACAGTATGTACATACCGTACATACAATACAGTACATCCCTACAGGTTGTGCTTTTTCGCGGTCAGATCCGTTTTCTGCTAGTTCCGGATCTTCTTTCCTGCCCACAGCGCGCAGCGGCGCAGAAACACAATATGTAGCGGTTATGCCAGCTGCTGATGACGCTATATGTTGTGTCTCCCCCCTGCCGCGTGACCTGGTGCCCAGCGGCCAATATTGTCGCTTTGCTTATTCCCTCACCGTGGTACACTTCCGGAAAGTTATGATACGCCAGAAAATCGGATCTGCCGGAAACGGTCCTCCGGTAATTTAACAATGTGGCTATATGCCTGCTTATTATCAGCCTGAAAATGATGACGAATTGGAAAAATCATCCGGGTGACAGACTCAGGGTTGTAATTAGCCGATTATGCTGCACGTCATAATTGCTCTGAGTGACTATTTGCCAGCAAGCCAGAAAGGAGATCAGGATGGGACGTTCAATACCGGTGAAGATTGGTCAGAAGGAATTCAAATCCAAAAAAGCCGCCGTCAGTCATTTTATGGATCAGTGCGGGGCCGTGAAGGAATCTGGCCCTATCCGCGAAGGGGATTTATTTGAAGATCTCAGAGAGCTCTATACCCGCTATTGTGAGCTTACAAAATGGGAGCTAGGTAACCGGGAGATTTACGCCTTCAGCGTAGATTATGACCCCCGTCATACCGACCAGAATTATGGCTCATATCTGTGCTACTGGGTCCAGTTTTCACCAAAGGACAAACTGTCCTTTTCGGTCAGAGAAGCGGTGGATGAGATCGCCAAAGCTGCTGCAACTGAACAACGGTAACTAAGGGCGGGATTTATCAATAAGGAACACACATGGGTGACTGGTTTATTGCCACCGAAGGCGTGAAGATCGTCAAAGACAGCCCCGGCCTGTGGCCGCAGATCATTACGGCGGTTTCAACCATTACCGGAGCTGTGATTGCTGTTAGTCTGACACACCGTTTTACCCGCGAGCGGGAGCAGGCGGCTGCTGAGCAGAAAATTGCGGCCGATCGCTATTTCATCGCCACGGAGCTGGTCTTCAAGCTGGAAGACTATGCGGCGGCGTGTGCAGCGGTCGCCGAGGATGATGGTGAGCCAGATGAGCGAGGTTATTCTCGCGCTACCTACCGAGTGCAGCCGCTCGAATTTGATGATGTGACCGGCGACTGGCGCGCGCTGCCGGCATCGGTCATGTACCGGGTGCTGGAGTTCCATGTTCTTCAGCCGGAAGCCAGCGGAGCGATTGCTCATGCCTTTGAACATGATTCTCCCCCCGACTTTGCTTGGGGATTTCGAGAAAGGCGGTATCAGTATGCACGCCTCGGCCTGCGGGCGCTGTTCCTGGCCAAGCGTCTGCGTAAGATCACCGGCATGCCCTCTTCCCGCCTGGACAAATACGACTGGTCACCCCAGAACACTATGTGGCAGCGCTGGCGCAAAGAGCGAATGTCCCGGCAGAAGCAACGTCTGGCTGAGAGGAATGAATCATGAGTGGTTTAGTGGTGCCGGAATTCTACCCGGCGATGCCGGCGCAACGATCGGCGCCAGGCGTTTCGTTGCCGGTCGCCATCGACTACCCGGCCGCGCTGGCGCTGCGCCAGATGGCTCTCGTCCATGAAGAACTGCCCAAATACCTGCTGGCGCCGGAGATCAGCGCCCTGCTCCACTACGTGCCGGACTTGCACCGCAAACTGCTGCTGGCCACGCTGTGGAACAGCGGCGCCCGGATCAACGAGGCGCTGGCGCTGACGCGCGAGAATTTTTCGCTGACGCCGCCCTACCCGTTCGTGCAGCTGGCCACCCTCAAGCAGCGTACGGAAAAGGCGACCCGCAGCGCCGGCCGGTTGCCGGCTGTCAGCACGCCGCCGCGCGTGGTGCCGCTGTCCGATCCGCAGTATGTGGCGCAGCTGCAGATGATGGTGGCCACGCTGAAAATCCCGCTCGAGCGCCGCAACGCACGCACCGGCCGGATGGAAAAGGCGCGGCTGTGGACCATCACCGATCGGACGGTGCGCAGCTGGCTGGCGGAGGCGGTGGACGCCGCGGCGCGCGACGGGGTGACGTTCTCGGTGCCCGTCACCCCGCACACCTTCCGCCACAGCTACGCAATGCACATGCTGTATGCCGGCATTCCGCTCAAGGTGCTCCAGGCGCTGATGGGGCACAAGTCGATCAGTTCGACGGAGGTCTACACCAAAGTCTTTGCGCTGGATGTGGCAGCGCGGCACCGGGTGCAATTCCAGATGTCGGAGGCCGACGCGGTGGCGATGCTTAAAGAGCGTCGCTGAATAGTGGCTGTTCTGCGTGAATATACAAAGAATGGGAGAGGGATTTTTTTAATTTCAATCCTGCTTATAGCGGAGAGATATCCTTCTTGACTTGGGGAGTAGGTGGTCATGATGAAAACGGCCGATCTTTATATTAAATTGTTTTTTGGCGCCGTTGCTGGAGGCATCACATTCTTTTTACTGTTTCACTCATTCTTTAATATGCGTGCAGGTTATGCTTTGGGGATGTCACTGGGAATCGCGGTTGTCGCGTTTATCATTGGGATAAACTCCCGTCGACGCTAAGTAAGCACTGAATGGCCGATAGGTAAAAACAAAAGGCCGGTCAAGTGACCGGCCTTTTGTTTTCCCTGGTGTTTCCTGGCGTACTGCATGGTTGGTGTTTTTGATGTTTAGTAACTCTAAACAAGACTGATGTTAAGTGATGCTAAACATGTCGTCAATCCTTTCTATGACGGCAGACTATGGTTCCCCAACGACTGAAAAACGCCCGCCTCCGGGCTGGCTATACGCAGGAAAAACTGGGTGTCCTGGCTGGTATTGATGAAGCCACCGCCCGTTCGCGGATCTCCCAGTACGAAAGTGGCACCTACACGCCGGCGTTCACGACGATGTGTGCCCTGGCACGCGTGCTCAACGTGCCGGAGTGCTATTTCTACATTCTGGATGAGGAATTTGCGGAGAAAGTTTTGGGATTATATGATGCTGAGAGTATGTAATTATATGATGATGTAATTTATGTAATCCCATGATTCTATCATCATGGGATTATCTAATTATTCATTATCCTTCAGCCAGTTACTTATCAACTCTATAGTAATCTCGGTCATTTCCTTATCTTGCTTCAGACAAGCTAGCTTAAATCTTTTATGTAGCTCTTCGTCGATATTCATCTGCAGTTTCTTGGTCAACCCCTTTGGTGCATGAATTGCCTGCAGAGCCGGGTTCAGCTGCTTATGTTGTCCCAGTTTCATCTTCATTGGATCAGCTCCAGAATTTCTTTGGTCATTACATCTATTTCCCCTTTCGCCTGGCTGTCTGTCGTGTCATAGACTGTGCCTCCATCAAGCATTGTTCTGATGTATGCCTGCCGCTGGCCAGTCCCGGTTTTCAGTGCTGGAATCCCTGTATCGGCAATGGACTCTTTGAGGACTTCAAGCATTTTTGCAGACGACACTTTTTTGGTTATCAGGAACCTGGCTTTTATAGGTTGTAGATTTTGTCTTGCCTCAATAACTGCAATGATTGCGCTGCAAGCTGCGAAGTCTAACGGTGAAGGTGTTACCGGGATTAGAACGAGATCGCTAACCATTACAGCAGCAGATGAGATTGCCGAAATCGCTGCTGCACCATCAATGATGATGAAGTCATATCCTGTAAGCTGTTTCCGAACGGTATAAACTTCCTTCTCAGAAGACGCTTCAGCCAGATCGAACTTGCATTTATCTTCCTCATACCAGTTGCCAATACTTGCCTGGGGATCAGTATCGACAACAACTACACGGAAACCTTGTTTGGCCAGGCAAGTAGCAACGTTGATAGACGTCGTGGTCTTCCCGACCCCTCCCTTGCCATTCAAAAATGAAATTACGTTAGTTTTCATAGTAAACCTCTCATTGGCATAATCCTGTAATCCTAGGTTGATATAATCTCATGATTATTTGATTATGTAAATACAGGTTCTTGTAATCCTGTAATCCTGTGTGGTTCGCGCTGCGTATTATGCTCTTGCAGCCTTGCCTACCTCATAACCATACTCAGTGAAGCCAAGAAGCTATATATCAGCACGTGTGTTATCGGGATAAGGTGAAGTAGGGAGGATGAAATTTGGAAAAGATGCCGCAGTTGTTCTGTTGTATTAGGCGACCATTATTCTGACCAACAGGACAGAATAATGATCGCCTACTAGGTACGCTGCGCAAGTATACGGTTTAGTCCAGACCGATTATCTTGCGGTAGACTTGAACTGATCTTGTAGCAAATTGACCAAGTTGCAGCGCTACTAAGCTTTGGTTAAGCGACTTGGATATCTGTATCCTGCATATTAATTTTAATCCCCATCATTGCCATAGTGAGCCTCACCTGGACGGCGCTGGTGACGGCAACCAGGTTGGATAATTCGAGTTTTTGGCGCGACTCCTGCAGAACTTTACGCACGGTCTCAGGTGAGACGTCGCGCAGGTCTGCAATGGTCGTGATGGCCAATCCCATGGAGTACAGGATACAGGTCATTGCTTGTGTCGGCGTTAACTCGGGGAATAATTCAAAGTAACGCGCAAATTGTGCAGTCTCAACAGCAGCCATTTTAGCCTTCCATCTAGTGGTCCACGGCCTGTCAGTGGTCTGACAGTTCCTTGATGGTCAGTACCCGCTCGAACCTATGCCTGGTCGATGCGGGTCCTGAATGACTTCCCTGGTGTTGAGTGTGCCCACGCAAAGCTGGGCACTAACTATCATCATTATCCGGCCCCGAGTTGTGTGGTCTGCGCCGTCGGGTGCCTGTTGTTTAAGGGGTAAGTTTGGCCAACCCTCTGATTGCATCTTCAAGGTACTGACGAGGGCAGCCCAGATTGATGCGGATAAATCCCTTCCCCTGGGGGCCGAAGCTGCGGCCCATCGAGGGCGCGATCTTCGAGGTGTGGATCAATGCCTGTTGTAAGGCGTCGTCATCCAACCCCAGCGCGCGACAATCCAGCCAGGCAAGGTAAGTGCCTTCCGCCCGGGTCATTTTGCACCAGGGCGCGGCATAGCCTAACGCCTGCTCAAACCAGCGCCGGTTATCAGCCAGATAGCGCTGCAAATCGTCAAGCCAGGCCTCGCCGTGCTGATAAGCTGCAGTGGCTGCCGTCATCGACAGCGCATTAAAGACATCCAGGCCATGGGCGTTGAGGCGGTCGATGAACGCCCCTCGCATCCGGGCATTGGGGATCAGGAAATTCGAGATCCGCAGTGACGACAATCCAAACGTTTTGCTGGCCGCGGTAGCGGCAATCACATGCTCCAGGCAGTCCTTATCCAGGTGCAGAACCGATGTGAACGCATGCCCGGGCAGCAGCAGGTCTGCCCAAATTTCGTCAGAGATAACGGTCACGCCATGGGCGCGGCAGAGCGTCATCAACTGCGTCAGTTCGTCATGTGTCCAGCAGCGTCCGGTAGGGTTGTGCGGATTGCACAACAGTAACAGCGGAGGCGTGTGTTGCCGGAAGCAGCTTTCAAGCTGGGCGAAGTCGAATTGATATCCCTGAGGGCTTTCTGTCAGCGGATTCTCGATGACGTTTCTACCGTTCATGGTAATGATCTTGGCGAATGAGCCGTAGTAGGGCCCTTGTATCACAACGGCATCGCCCGGGTTACTGAGCATCTGAATAAGGAGAGCCAGGCCGGGAACGACACCTTCGACCGACGTAAACCATTCTCGCTTCAGCTGCAGGTTGTGCCGCTTTGAGAACCAATCCATGGCAGCCTGGTAATAGTGATCGTCTCGTTCGCTGTAGCCAAATATGCCGTGGTCAACCCGGCTATGCAGTGCATTTTGGACTTCAGGGGGGCACTTGAAGTCAAAATCAGAAACCCACATGGGTAACAGATCGCTGCCATCCAACTGGAGATAGTGCTCGATAAAGTCCCACTTCACCGAGCCGGTGTTATGGCGGTTAATTACCTGGTTAAAATTGGTCTTCACGTCAGGCATCCTTCTGCTGCAGGTCATTTTGAGGCTGTGTCCTGGCAATGCCGAAGCCGGTAAAGCCATAAATCAGTGCAAACACAACGGCGGCGTAGCATTGGACTGCCCATGGCAGTAAATCCAGCGTGCTGACCCCCAGGGTTGTCGCCATATAAATACCCGCCGCCGTCCATGGGATCAGCGGCTCGATGACGGTGCCGGCATCTTCAACAGTTCGTGACAGGTTCTTATTATCCAGCCCCATGCGGCGATACGCGCCCTTGAACAGCTCAGCCGGTATAAGCAGGGCAAGTTTCCCGTCACTGGTGGCGCCGGTTACGAGGATAGTGGTCGCGACGGTGGCGGCAATCAATTGGCCCGTTGTATGTACCACCTTCAGCAGACGGTTGATGATGATCGTCAGGGCGCCGGTCAACGTTAATGCGCCGGCGAACGAAAACGCGCAGAAGACCAGCAGAATGGTGCTCATCATCGAGAACATACCGCCGCGGTTAAGCAAGCGCGGAACATCGTCAACGATCCCGACTACGTTAAATCCCTGGGTAGAAAACATGGAGAGGTTGAACCCGTCCATTAGCGCGTTTAAACCTTGCTGCAGGCTGAAGCCCTGGAGGGCGACGCCAATGGCAATGGCCAGTGCACATGCTGCCAGCATGATGGGGATCACCGGGCGTTTGGTCACTGCACCCCACAAGACGAGGGCAGGGGGCAGGAGCAAGAGCGGGTTGAAGTGATACAGACCTTCAAGAGCGTTGACTATCGCGGTCACTTTCTCGGGCGTGGCCACGTCGCCAACGGCGCCGGTATGTCCGGCGATCAGATAGACGATGGCCGCCAACACGAAGCTGGGCAGCGTGGTGTACATCAGGTGTTGAATATGGCTATAGAGGTCGGTGTCCGCAACGATGGACGCAAAGTTAGTCGAGTCGGACAGCGGGGAAATCTTGTCGCCAAAATAGGCGCCCGAGACAACCGCGCCGGCGGCAGCGGCCAGGGGAACGTCCAGTCCTGCGGCAACGCCCATCAGGGCGACACCGACGGTACCCGCAGCGCCCCAGGAGGTACCGGTACATACGGATATCAGACTGGTGATGAAGAAAGCCGCGATCAGGATATATTGCGGACTGATCAGCTTTAAGCCCCAGTACACCATGTACGGAATGGTTCCGCTGATCATCCAGGTGCCAATCAGGCCGCCCACGCAGATCAGTATCATGATCACCGGCATCGCCTTCGCCAGCTTGGAGACGATCGCATCGATAATGTCGTCCCAGCGGTAACCTTGCCACCAGGCCAGTGCGGCCGCAATGCCGGCAGAAACCAATAGCAGGGGCTCTATTCGCAGACCAAACTGCCCATAGCCGATAATAAGCAACAACAACATGGCCACAATGGGCAGCAGCGCTAAACCCAGGCTCAGCGTTTTTTTGTCATCCATGTACAACTCCAGTCAGGGGGGAATTACTCAAGCGTAACTAATAAGTTTCGTAGGGGATGTGAGCGCGGATGGGTGTTCATGTAATCGGTTTCATGAGGTTTGTTAATGTGATGCAGATCTCAGATAAATCGCTTGTCTTGTTGGCTCAGGTCATTGTTTGCGATGGTGCTACGGAATCTCTGAGGATGATTTCAGCGGTATAGCGGTTGTTCTGTGGCGCTGTATTCATGCCTGTGTTGAGCTGAAGGGCGAGCCTGGCGGCACGCCTTGCCATTTTTTCCACGGGGTAATGCACCGTGGTCAACGAAGGATGAAGATACTTGGCCAGGGCGATGTCATCAAAGCCAATAATCGATATGTCATCCGGCATTCTTATCTGTTTCTGATGGAAGGTGCGGATCATGCCGGCGGCTATCACATCGTTGAATGTGGCCACTGCAGTAAAATGTTGCCCGCTGGCCAATAATTTCTCTGCTGCACGTTCGCCGCCTTCTTCATTGAAGGGCACGCTGATGATCCAGGTGCTGGGGACATGGATGCCGGCGCCGGCCATGGCCATACGGTACCCCTCGAGCCGATGTTTTTTATCGTCGATCGGCAGATCGGCTGTGATGCAGGCGATCTTTCTGTGACCATTGTTGATCAGCATCGTGGTTGCGGCTTGCGCGGCGCTGACATTATCCAGCCATATGCAACGATTGGCGATAGCGGGTAAATAGCGATTGACCACAACCAGGGCCGGCGTGTGGGCCGCGTATCTCAATATGTCCGCTTCATTCATTCGGGTGACGTGCGCAACGATAGCCTCACATCCCTGGTTTATCAGGAAGTCGAGGCCGCTTTTTTCCAGCTCGGCCTGATGCCCCCCGCTGCAGACCATCAACCTGACGCCTTCTTTTCGCGTGACATCTTCGACGCCCCGCGCCAGGCGCGAGAAAAACGGATCATCGAGGTTACCGGTGAGTAACCCCAGCATATTGCCGCTTCGCTTTGCCAGCGCCAGTGCCGCTGCATTCCGGTGATAGTTAAACTCCCGCATTGCTTTCTCCACCCGTTCGCGGGTTACGGGTTCAACAAAGGCGGTGTTGTTGATCACTCTGCTGACGGTGGCGGCGGATACCCCCGCGCGGCGCGCAACGTCTTTCATGGTGGCCATGTCTTATCCTGTTGGTTTTCTTCTGTTCAAACTCCCGGTTAAGTGTAGCTGCTGAAGATGTCGCTACGCTCCGTTTTCCTTACCGCCTTGCGGCGGCCGATCATTTATCCGGATCTTCCCTCCGCGGTGGTTACCGCACACCTGCTGCCCGATGACATATTGGCAGCCCCCGCTGAGAGCGTGGCGGCGGGCTGTGCCCGGCCTTCAAGCCGCTTTCGCGGCATAGCCTCGCCGGCGATACCCCCGCCAACTCGGTATTCCACGGTCGGCCTGACACGCGGCGGTGCCTGCCTGCCATGACATCGGGCAGCAGGGAACGGGGGACGTACCGCCCCCCTCCTGCCCCCCTTGAATGGCGAGGTATTCCTTATGTCCCGATATGTCCTGGGTGATTCCGTGCAGGTGATGGCCGGCTTTCCGTCAAACAGCATCGATTTTGTGCTGACCGATCCCCCTTACCTGGTCGGTTTTACCGACCGCAGCGGCCGCAGTATCGCCAACGACAGAAACGATGAATGGGTGCGCCCGGCGTTCCGTGAAATGTTCCGGGTGCTCAAGCCCGACAGTCTGGCGGTAAGTTTCTATGGCTGGAACCGGGTTGATACCTTTATGGCTGCCTGGAAGCAGGCCGGTTTCCGCGTTGTCGGGCATCTGGTGTTTACAAAACCTTATGCCTCAAAATCGGCCTTTGTCGGCTATCAGCATGAATGTGCGTATATCTTAGCGAAAGGGCGCCCGGCATTGCCGGCACAACCGCGCTCTGACGTTCAGCCATGGGAGTACACCGGTAATCGCCATCATCCTACGGAAAAACCGGTCTCAGTCCTTCAGCCACTGATTGAATCGTTCACGCAGCCCGGCGCGATAGTGCTGGACCCCTTTGCCGGTTCCGATTCGACCTGCGTCGCCGCAGCCCAGGCCGGCCGCCGCTATATCGGTATCGAGCTTTTGGCGCAGTACCACGCTATCGGTCAGCAGCGCTTGCAGCGTCTGCGCACCCTGAACGCGGCGTAAACGAGGAGGATCAGCGATGAATTACACCGGAAATGAAGAGCTGCGCGCCGCGATTGCGGCACTGTCCAACGACATGTGTGAGCTGCACCTGCGGCTGCGGGGACTGGTGAGTACGTATTACTGGAACAGTGACGTGCTGGCAGAGCGCCTTGCCGGCCATATCCTGCGGGACGCGCACGATCGTTACGTCGAAATTTACAAGACGATCAACGAGCTGGAACACCATTTCAAGGATTGAACGACAGGCTGGATACGATCGGGCAGGGGAAACCTGCCCGGGTTGCCTTGCTGTAAGCCTGCGAACGCCGGGGCGCATCGAACGCCCCGCGTCCGTTGAACCGCCACGCGGCACTTGCCGGCGAAGCCGGCGCCGCAACGGGCGCAGGCTGGGCCTGCCCACACCTCTCTAAATTCTTTTCCTTTGACGCCCTGGTGTGGTGACGGCCTGTGCCGTACCCAAACGCTAGTCCGGCACGGTTGTGGCACAAGGGCCGCGATGCTCGCCGTCAGCACCCGTTCGCGCCCGTTACGGGCATTCAGCCGCGCAACGGGCTTGCGCTGCGGCTTTGACGGCGCCCTTGTTCCCCGCCCTCAAGGCCGGCCTTTCGAATGGGTACGGCACCGGCCGGTGTCGCGAACCCTGAAACTCTGGAGGTAGTTCCATGCAACATGCTCATTCCATCACGCTGCAGGTATGCGAATCCGATCGTCTGTCATTCCTGCCGGATATGTTCGGCGATGATTTTCTCTCGGCCGAAATGCAGGTGTATTCGCTCGCCGATCGCTATCTGCCGCAGTACACCGGCGGTTTCTGGCTCTTCATCCGTTTACCGGAGGGCGGCGGCTATATGGCGCCCGATAGCGACCGCGTACACCTGATCAACGCCGATAACTGGTTTGACAAAACCGTCAGCGGCGACGCCGCCGGCATTGTACTGACTGCATTGGCCATCAACCGCCGATGCTGGGTGCATCACGATCGGGGCAATGCCGGTCTGGTGCAACTGCTGATGCAGCGGGAAGAGCAACTTTGGAACTACATCGAGACGCACCCGGAGCGCGGCGACATCATTCGCGCGCTGGATTGACAGGATTTTCACCGAGGGCGGCATGGCCGCCCTGTAAAAAATAATGAGGAAAAATAATATGTTCGGCAGTGTTAAAGAAGTGGCAGCGGAATTGTTCCGTGAGTACGGCAGCGAAGAACCGATCACCGTGCTGATATGGGACACACAGTCAGTACGGTATGCTCTGGAGAAGCACAATCCCACCCCTCAGGATGTATTGGCGATACTGGAAACCATGGGGTGTACCGACATCGACGAATATCAGCGCCGTGGCATAGGGCATGAATTTGTGGCTGAAGTCATGCGGGGGGTAGTGGAAGCCCGAAGCGCAACAGATAGCGTAACGGTCAATAAGCTGGAATTACAGCGGTTGTTACATTTTGCCGCCAACCGGCTTGATAGCGACCGCGCCGAGGAAATGACGGAGGATGAGCGGGAGGCCATGCACACCATCGACGGCTTGCTTAATCAGCTCTGATTTGTTGCCGTCCTGCGGTATGTAGGGCGGCATAGAGGTTTGCCTGTGAGCGCGCGAAACCCCCTTGCGCCGCTTGCAGCGGCTGGCAGGCGAGGCGTGCGGCTGCGCCGCCCGCTGACGCTGCCATTCGGAGAATGTACCGGACTTGCCTTTCTTGTCTGGTATGTTCAAGGATATCTTTCCTCTTCCTCTTCCTCTTCCTCTTCCTCTTCCTCTTCCTCTTCCTCTTCCTCTTCCTCTTTTTTCTGTTTCACCAGGCACTTTGCGAATGCGGTAGTGCCTGGGCGTCCGGGCGCGCTGTCGTGCTGCGCATGGCGCCGGCTTGCCGTCGCCACCCTGCGGGCTTCCATCACTGACGCCAGGGCACGCTTGCAGCGGCAAGCTTGCCGCGCCGCGCAGGGAACGCACCGCGCCACAGGCGCTTTAAGGTCGCCCCTCCGGTCGCTGTCGCGCCGGCGTGTCGGGTGGGTGCCCGTTCATCCTTCCGTGGTACGCCTGCCGCTGTGAGCCTTCCCGTCGCGGCTGATAACAGCACAGCGCTTCGCTTAGCGACAAGGGGTGAAGTGCACTCCGCCAAAAACTTTTCCTCCCTGCGGTCAAAAAACTTTTCGTCTCCGCCCCTTGCCGACGCTCCCCGCCGCGCTGACTCAGCCTTTTCGCGACGGCGAATACTCACAGCGGCATCAATCAACCACCCGGAGGAATGCAACATGCACCCACAAAACGTCAACAGCGCGACAACGAAGCCTACAGCAGCATCTGCACAGACCAACAGTGCCCTGACCATACCGCAGGTGTATGACCTGTTTTGCTATGTGAAGGCGGTGTGCGGTCGTTCAACCGGCACCATTGAACCGCCGGTCGTACCTGCAGGTGCGGAAGAGGTGTTCGCTGACTTTGGGGATTTCGACACCATTTCGGTGTGGATCGTCGGGGGCTGGCCGGTGGCTGCCAGCGATCAGATGACCATGACCCACTGGAGCCTTAACTGCGGGCGATAAAAAAGCGGCATTGCAGCCGCTTTCTCACCGCCAGTCCTGACGCCATCGGGACTGGCACAACACGTGATAACTGAGAGGAAACCACTATGTCTAACATCGAGTCTACCTTACCGGCCAAGGGCAAAACAACCCGCCCGGCCAAATCTACAGCCAAGAAAATCCCCCTCGCGGAAAAAATCGAAGCGGCGCTGGCCAAGGCCGTGCGCAAAACTGCCACGCTCGGCCAGCTGGTGCTGACCGACCTGAACGTGCGCAAGAAAAAATCCTCGCAGGCGTCGATCGAGGGGCTGGCCGCTTCCATCCGTTCTGCCGGTCTGCTGATGAATCTGGTCGTGTTCGAAATGGACGATGGCCGCTACGGCGTTGCCGCCGGTGAGCGGCGCACGCTGGCGCTGCGCTGGTTGATGGAACAGGAGAACGACGCCGACAAGACCACCCCGGACGGCATCGTGACCGACGATTACCCGGTTGAAGTGCTGGTCGTCAGCAAGGCGATGGCGCGCGTGGTGTCGATGATGGAGAACAACCAGCGCGAGCAGATGCACCCGGCCGATCAGGTAACGGCGTTCCGCGACCTGTCGGCAGACGGTCAAACCCCGGCACAGATCGGCGATCTGCTGGGGTTCAGCACGCGCCACGTTCAGCGATGCCTGCGTCTGGCGACGATGGCACCGGTGCTGCTCGATGCGCTGGCCGACGACCAGATCACCCTCGACCAGCTGCAGGCGCTGTCGGCCACCGACGATCATCAACGTCAGTGTGACGTCTGGGAAAACGCTTACGGCTGGGCGGCCGCGCCGCAGCACCTGCGCGAGGCGGTGCTGAAAGGTGAAGTCTCGGCCAGGGACAATAGCCAGCTGGCGTTTGTCGGGCGCGAGATCTACGAGGCGGCGGGCGGCACCTTCAAATTCGACCTGTTTACCGACGAGGGTTTTTTGACCGAACCGGCGATGCTGGAGCGTCTTGCCCGTGAAAAATTGCACGCGCTGGCGCAGCAGGTGGCCGAAAACGAGGGCTGGAGCTGGGCGGAAGGGCGTATTTCGGCCATTAAAACATGGGGTGAGGATGCGGAGCTGTACCGCGAGCTGACCGAACCGCAGCCGGAATTTACCGCTGACGAACAGGCCGAGATCGCCCGTCTGAAAGCGCGGTTCAGTCAGCTGGAAGCGGCATTCGAGGCGGCGGATGCCGATACCGATACCCACGCGCTGAACGTCGAAAGCGATGCTGTCGAAGCCGATATTGCGCGGTTGACCGCACAGGTGATCATCCGTTCATGGCCGCAGGCGATGCGCAGCAGCAGCGGAGTGGTGGCGTCCCTGCGTAACGGGGAGGTGGTTTACCAGCGCGGGATCGTGCTGCGGGCGAGCGAAGCAACCGACAAGTCCGGGGATGACAACGGCGAGGGCGCAGCGACCACTGAAACGACGGCACCGAAAACCAAGGAGAAAGGGCTGTCGGCGGCGCTGATCACCAGCCTGTCGGCGGAACGCACACTGGCGGTTATGGGGGCGCTGGTCGAGAACCCGACCGTGGCGCTGGCGCTGCACACCCACACGCTGGTCGTGAAAGTGTTCGGTTCGCGCTACGCCGGATCGCTGCTCCAAACCAGCCTGACCCCAAAACGTGCGGAGCTGCTGACCAAAGCCCCGACGGCGGAAGGGAGCCGCGCCGATCGCCAGCTGGGCGAGCTGCACGCGCAGTGGGAGGCGAAATTGCCGCCGGAGTGGAATACCGATTTCACATGGTTGCTGACGTGGGAACAGGCCGAGGTCGTGGCGCTGCTGACGTACTGCGTCGGCCTGTCGCTCGATGCCGTGCAGTTGTGGCCTGCGAAGGATGGCAAAGTCGGCGATGCCCTGACGCCGCTCGAGCACGCACTGGATTTCACGCTGCGCGACTGGTGGCAACCGACCAAGGCCAATTACTTCGGGCGGATCAGCAAGGAGCTGATGAGCGATGCACTACTTGATGCCGGGAAGGTGGCACAGGCAGCCTCGGTGCTCAAGATGAAGAAGGGCGACGCTGCGCAGCTGGCCGAGGACGAGCTGACCGCCAGCTGCTGGGTGCCGGAGTGCCTGCTGCCGGTGACCGATGACACCGCCGATTTACATGACGCTGACAACAGCGCCGCCGCGTAACCGACAGGGAGCTGCCGCCCAGCGGGGCGGCAGAAAACAGCGATGAAAAAAGCATTCAATCTGGAAACACTGACGGCTATGAGCGCCGACGAACTGGAGCAGTACCGCGATCGGGGCAGGGAGTACCGG
This sequence comes from Serratia bockelmannii, assembly GCF_051803255.1. Classification (NCBI taxonomy): domain Bacteria; kingdom Pseudomonadati; phylum Pseudomonadota; class Gammaproteobacteria; order Enterobacterales; family Yersiniaceae; genus Serratia; species Serratia bockelmannii. The sequence continues at coordinate 24,865 of NZ_CP196513.1, forward strand.
GTGATGCTCAACTGCGCGGTGCTGGGTCAGCTGGCGCTGCCGGAAGGCTGGCAGGTGGTGGCAGAAGAGGGCTGCGAGTTCTGCGGGTGCGTGCCGGTGGTGTGCCGGATAAGCCCGGCAGGGGATGAGGCGACGGCGCTCTATTTGTGCAGCGCGGGCGCGGAGGTGCCGAACTGGTCAATGGCGCTTCCGTTCGACGGTGGTCAGTCGCTGGCGTGGCTGTACCTGGATGAGCATTACACCCCGGCCACGGTCAACCGGGTGCTGCATACCGTGGCGGGCTATTACCGACAGGGGTTCTGGCGGCCGGAAAAGTTGGCGGTCGCGCTGCGGATGGGAGGGCATTGCCTGTGATCCCGAACCATCTTGCTCTGGTGCCGTGGCACCCGTACCGGCAGGCCGTCTGGCAAGCCATCGCGCAGGTCGAAGCCCGCCGTGAAGCTGGCAGGCGGCTATCCGCCTACCCGTATGCCACGGCGTTTTTCCGCCAGTTAACCGGGCGGCCTACCCTTTCAGCCAAGGACATCCGCATGATAGACGTGACCTACCGGCCCGGCGATCGTCGCCGCGCCACGCGCAAGGAAGACTATATCGACGCGCTCGACACGCTGATTGCCAGCCGGGGCGAGCACTGTTATTCCCCGTTGCCGGGCGACACTCGCGATACGCTGTTCCCGGAAGTGAACCGCCGCCGCCGTCAGCGCTTCGAACACCGGCTGACGATGAAACACACCCGTCAGGCGCGCATTGATGACACACTCCGGCGGCACAAGCGGCGACGTTATCAGGTGCGGCTGGCGCAGGCGGAAATCGAGCTGGCGTTCATCACGCCGGGCGAGCTTGACCGCTGGGTGCGGCGTGCGCAGCAACAGGGACTGGCTGAGGATGACCTGAGCGGGCTGGTGCTGGCATGGACGGCGCGGTTTCCCTGTCTGGCCGAACTGGATAGTTACCTCTGGGCTGCCATGCCGTTCTGGGAAGCCCGTTTGCAGGTCAGTCTGATCAGCGATGAGTTGTCCGCTGAAGCACGTACCGATAACGCGGCGCGGCTGCCGAATCGCCTGTTAGGCCGCTAAACCCCGGACAACAGGCTGCAGTGGCTGCGCCACTGCGGCTTGTTGCTCTTTCATTCCTGTGCCAGGTATGTCGGTGGTTTCGGCAGGGGATAAGGCTCTTGTTGATAGTGCAGCGGCGACGGTCAGGTATGGATGTGCTGATTCTGAACGATTTGCCTGGCGATGCTATGCGGCGCCGGGCGTCCGGGCGCGCTGTCGTGCTGCGCATGGCGCCGGCGAGCCGTCGCCCCCCTGCGGGCGTCCATCGCTGACGCGAAAGGCACGCTTGCAGCCGGCAGTGCCGGCGCCGCTATTCACTGTTCCCCGGTTACCGGCGATCGCTAAGGACGCCCCGACGTTCCGCCGTGTCGAGGGTTTTCATTCTCATCTTACTCACCAGTGGCCATCTCTCTGCGAATTTTTGCGGAGGGCTGTTCGTAGCACCATCCCCGTTCTAAAAACAAGGTTCTGGCAAGCCACGCCTCCGGCGCCCTTGTTTTTCTCCTGGTCTGTCGCTTCTTCGCCCTTTGCCGCAAAGAACTCGCTGAGAGATGGAACCTAGAAGGAGCAAACCAGAATGAAAACCAACAACGTCAAAACCGCCGCTGCAGAATCTGCCGAGAGATGTGCGGGATTTTGCGAACCAGATACCCCTGAGCCGTGGGAAAAGCCCGGCGTGCAATATCCTGCTGCCGTGCGAGCGTTGGAAATGGAGTTTATTTACTTAGACGACCTGAATGACCTGTATGCGCAAAGCAGCACGTCAGCCGACGAGTTGGAGCAGGCTCTCTATGTGATTTTCGGCCGAATGACAGAGCTTGTCCAAAGCTGCGGTGCTGATTATAAGCAGCCTGATAAGCCGAGGGTTTCATACGAGATGGCCAAATACTGGATCAGGGGGCAACGCGTAGCGCAACGCTGCTTCGGGGAAATCGGTCAGCGCGCCTGGGAGCATGCACGTTACAGACTGGCGTTCGAGTTGGCGGTGGAGTATTCGTATAACTAAACCGCTATGGTCTTCCTCCGGTGGCTGGCCGCACTCATCCAGCCATCAGCCCTACTCGTCTAGCCAGCCGCAAGCGGTTGGCAAGTCTCGCCGAACCCCTGCGGGTTTCGGGCCCGCCGGCTCAGGTCTGAAAGCCAACAGCAACGTCAAAAGCATGCGCTTGCAGCCGGCAGTGCCGGCGCCGCTTTTCACTGTTCCTCGCCTGGGCGAGGAACGCTGCAGACGCCCCGGCGTAATAACGCCGTGTCGGGTGTGTTCATTCTCTCTTGATATGGAGGTTATCTCCCGTCAGACCCTTACGCGGAGGGCTGTTCGTAGCACCATCCCCGTTCAGAAAACAAGGGTAAATGGCACGCCTTCGGCGCCCTTGCTTTCTGCCCTGGTCTGTCGCTCCTTCGCCCTTTGCCGCGAAAGGTCCCGACGAGAGATGAATTAACCACCAGGCAGGAGAGCAGAATGAACACACAGAACGTCAACGTCAAAACCGCCGCTCAGGAGCCCTCGGAAAGATGTGGGGAGAGGCTGAACGCTATCTGTCAGAACGATATGCCAATTTTATTGAAGGAATGCCTGTATGTCCTGAATGAAATTACGAATCGCAGACTGCCGCGAGGTAGCCGTTATCCCGATACTTATGCGCTGGCCTCGGCCATTGAAGCCGTTTTACGGGCGGTTGAACAAGAACAATCAGCCGCAGTTCAACGTGATCTAAAGGAGGTTTTCAACCCAAAAACGCAAATCCGTAAATGAAAAAAGCAGCGTTTCCGCTGCTTTCTCGTGCCGGTCTACCCCTAGGAAAGTTAGCCCGGCTCTCAATAATCGATGGGAGTAAAACTATGACTATTGAAGTTTCAATCATTACATCAACTGACTCATATGTAAAGCAATTGGCAGCAAATAACGAAGCGCCGAAAAAGCAAACCCGCATACTGCGGGACAGCCTCGAGGCTACGGCAGTGAAACCTGAACTGCGAGCATTGGGGCGGCATATTGCAAAATGTCAGCGTAAACGCCAGCCGGTACGCATTCCGGCTATGCGCGGTAGTGAGCTGGGGCAGGTATTGCGCACGTTAGAACTGAAACGGGCCTACGCCTGATAACACGAACTGCCGTCCTGCTGGACGGCAGTTTTACCCAACTCATTAAGGAGATACACATGACATTTTCAACCGCAGAACAGACCCGTGATAATGCGGGTGTGATCGCAGATATTACCGTTAATCCTTCCCAAGGGGGGGAAGTTATTCCCTCTGTCTCTATTGACCGCATTATTGCGCAGCGAAATGGTGGCATTGCTCAATTCATGGAGGGAATGGCATTGATCCATACGGCTGCTAAACAGCTTTCAGAGGCGGCCAACAAAGAATATTTGTATGGTTACAGCGACGTGGTCAAACAGGCGTTGGATTGGCGAGGCAAACCAGAAAAATACGGTGATGCGGTTGCCAAGCTGATTGATCGGAAAGTTTGGGATCGGCTGCTGAGTGATACCGGTATGTACACGCTGATGAGCAGCAAACAGCGGGATGAGTGGGATCGCCAACTGAACAGCAAGGATTGTCCGGAGGTCACGCTTGATACGGTGCTGGCGACGTTCAAACAACTTAATGCCGACAAGGTTGTTACCTTTGAGAAGGGGGTAATAGATGTATTTCGCAGCCTGTCATGGGACTACAAAACCAACAGCCCATGCCGTCTTGGGAAAAAGATCATCGTAGAACGCTTTCTCAGCACATGGCGGTACGGGAAATCAAGTTTTACGTGGGAAGGGCAACAACTGCTCGATGATCTGGCGCGTCCATTTTATTTGCTTGATGGGAAGGCGGTGCCGGACTTCAGGTCAGGGGACGGTCAAAAATACGCTGATTTCTTTGGCACTGGCAACAAAATTAGCGAGTTGTGTGATCTTGAATATTTTACCGTTAAGGGCTTTGCCAAAGGGACAGGACATATCGTTTTTAAACGCCCCGATCTGGTAAATAAAATTAACGATATCGTGGCGCGCCAGTTCCCAGGGATGTTGCCACCTCGCTTGTAACCAGTAAGTCAGACCTAAGGAGGCAGGCAGGGAAATCCCTGCCTGGAAAATATGCCCGATCATTATACATTTGAACAAATGTGCCATTTTGTCATTATTCGGTGATCATGGCTTGAGTGTGCCAATTGCAGAAATAGTGGCGAACTGTTGAGGTGTTAACTGCTATAAGCCTGCCAGGCGGATAAAAGCCCTGTGGCTTCGCCACGGCTGCTTTCGTCCCTCTGGGGCTGATTCAGTCCAGTAATGTCGCTTTTAATTCGATATCGCTGTTTGATGTTTTCCCTTCTTTGACGCCTATTTCTCCTTTCACCTGGCTTGAAAAAAAACACAATGAGCTGAAGCTCCCTGCGGTGGCCGGTCGCATGCGCCCGACCATCAGCCCCACTCGACTAGTCAGCCGTATGCGGCTGACAAATCTCGCCGAACCCGCGAGCGGTTTCGGGCCTGTCGGCTAGGGTCTGAGAGCCAACGTCAACAGCTGGCGCTTACAGCCGGCAAGTGCCGGCGCCGCTTTCACTGGTGGCTCCTTCGGCGCCACCGCTAGAGACGTCCCGCCGTTCCGGCGTGCCGGATGTGTTCATTCTCAAAGTTCTGTCGTTGCCCATCACTCGATAAGTCCCGGCGCAGAGGGCAGGGGGTAGCACCGTCGCCCAGCGCAGTACCAGGGTAGCGCTACGCCGCCGTCAAAAACTTTTTCTTTCCTTCGGTCAAAAAAACTTTTCGTCGTCGCCCTGGCACTGCGCCGTTCGTCGTTGCTCCTTTGCCCTTCGCTGCGACGGAACTCACCGAGAGATGGATTAACCATCGACAAGAGGAAAACCAGAATGAACACACAAAACGTCAACACCGCTGCTCTAGAATCTTCCGAAAGATGTGATCTCAATGACTTTGAAACTTGCCGTCTTGGTCAGTTCGCAGTTCGATTTTTTGCGCCTTCAAGTGATGGTGCTATGCATGGAAACTGCACCTACATGTGCCTTGCAAGCAGTGAATGGGATGCCGCCTTTAGATTCGGGCAGCATTGTAAGAATGTTCATTACGATATCTATTCGGTGACAGAAACAGAGCCAGTTCAGGCTGTCGCGTTAAGTACAAATAATTATCGATTTGTCCCGTTGAATTCAAAGTGTTGGCGTTGCCTTGATACAGGGTTCGTGGTGTTCGTTACAGCTGATGGAGGCATATACGATGAGATCATGCAACCATTAAAACGCTACGGAACGTTGTCCCCAATTTTCTAATTTATGCGGGGCGATGTCCCCGCTATTTATCATGGAGTTTAAATATGAAAATCGAAAATAAATCTCTTAAGGTTGGTCAGACTGTTTACACCAATCTTTACGGGTATGGCCGTGGCGTAATTTTCGGTGTTCATGGTGAGCCTCTACCAGAAAACGTTATAAATTTTCCTGGAAATGAAATGGTTCATGGTGAAAGAATTGATCTTGATATTGTGTTTCATTGCGGAAAAATTCTTCGGAAAGTGTCTGAAAGTATTTTGCAGGGTGTTCAGTGGAAGATCTGTGATGACGTTTGTACACCGTCAGAACTAGATGAAATTCTGTCTGCCGCGTTACAGGAAGAGCATAGGAATGAGAAAACCAAAAAAGATTTGAAAGAAGTCTTTGAGGCAGAGGTTCAAAGATTGAAATCCCTGCCTGATTTTGCCCACCTTAAAAAAGTAGAAAATAATAATAGCAGTGTGGCAGCAGTAGTATCTTCAAATATTCGTTTACTGCTTAAGAAAAATTTTTCTGGCGTTAAATTTTCTGTAAAGAAAGTAAGCTATAACTCAGTCTCAGTGCGTTGGATTGATGGCCCAACTTGTGACAAAGTTGAGGAGATAACAAGAAAATTTAAGAGCGGATATTTTAACAGCATGGAGGATGTTTACGAGTATAATGAAAGTCCATTCAATGTTGTTTATGGTGGTATAAATTTCATCTCTATAGACAGAGATTATAGCAATGAACTCATCGAGAAAGCGATATCACTATGCAGAGAAATTTATGGTGATAAGGTTCCTGAATGGGCTGATGTAGATTCCTACAAAAAAGGAAAGTTGTTCGCGGTAAATGTGAACTCATTGTTCAATAATAACTTGCAAAGTGAAATCAGACTCAAACTAAAATCGTTTTAGTCAATGATGTGGCGGGTAACCCTGCCATTTTAATTATGATTGGTTTGTCTCCTGCTTAGTGTTACTCCTTCCACGTTTTTTTGCTGTATATTTTGTTGCTCGGATGATATCTGATATCGCCTTCTCGCTTACTGATATATCTACCGTTTGTAACGCTGATTTGATCTCTGATGCTGTATATCCCTTTGACTTTGCTAAGGTGATAATGCTTTCTTTTAGTGATTCCAAAAGTTCAGTTCTACTGATTTTATTAGGTGTCAAATCAGGTAAGGATTCGAGCGCCAGTTTTGCTTCTTCTAGCTGATCCTGAGTATAAAATTTAGTTCCTGCCATGTAATCCTCTGATTTAGCCATAGTAGATGTGACCACATTAAACCATATCACTTCTGAGAGGCCAAGCCCGCCCCCTCACTGACGCCTAATCAGGCGAAAAATAGCTCGCATCCAAAAGGATAGACGTAGTAAAATGACGGACAGGAAATGTTTTGTCATTACCGCCTGCACGCAGTCGATAATGCAAAACACCTGGTCAGGGCTACGCCCCGACACCCCGGTTGAGTAGTTAGAGGTTGAGCTATGTCGAAAAGCGAGTCGCGTCAGAAAGGAATAATCATCCAAATCCGATGCACCGAAGAGGAGGCTGAGGCCATCAAAGGCAAGGCCAAGGCAGCAGGGATAAGCACTTCCGAGTTACTGCGGCGCTCCGCGCTGAACCGGAAGATAATGACACGAACAGACTCACGCTTGATGAACGAACTTCTTCGTTTGGGTGGTTTACAAAAACACCTCTACACCCAAATGCAAGACCAGATGACTCAGGAACTCAGCAAGCAGTTTTCTGACGTACTGGTCGAAGTAAAGAAGGCCATCATCGCTTTGGATTTGAATCTCGTACCAGCAAACGAATAAGGGCACTATGAACGTTATCATCCCACCAAAAAGACGAGACGGCGGCACCAGCTTTATGAAGCTGGTCGGCTACCTGAGTCTGCGGGATGAGAAAAAACCTGATGACGTTATCACGCCTGATAAGACTGCAAAAACCTCTTCACGCTCCAGTCAGGCCATTTTTGATCGCCTGGTAGACTATGTTGAGCGGCGTAATGATTTCTCACAGATGCAGGTTGTTGCTAGCTTTCCTGATGGGCGAGAGCAAGTCATTGTCGGGGGCGTTGAATGTGAAACCAATTGCTTTTCACTAGAGACAGCTGCAGCTGAAATGAATATGGTTGCAGCGCAGAATCGACACTGTAAAGACCCCGTCTATCACTTCATTTTATCCTGGCAAGAGGATGAGACGCCGACACCGTCTCAGGTGTTTGATAGCGCTCGCCATTGCCTGGAAAAGCTGGGGATGGCTAACCACCAATTTGTTACCGCTATCCATCGTGATACCGACAATATTCACTGCCACATCGCCGTTAATCGTGTGAATCCGGAAACGTATCGCGCAGCCAATTTGTGGAATGATGCAGACACCTTACAACAGTGTTGCCGCGTTCTGGAAAAACGTTTTGGTTTCAAACAAGATAATGGCAGTTGGGTGTGGGGTGATAACAATACATTGCGTCGTGCACCCTGGCGTTTTCGTAATGCTCCACAGGGAGCTGCCAAGCGGGAGATCTTCTCTGACAAAGAAAGCCTATATCATTATGCGGTTCGGCAGGTGCGCTCAAAAATCACCGATGCCATCAAGAACAAGACTGCAAGCTGGAACTATTTTCATCTTCTGATGCATGCCAATGGTCTGGGGTTGCGTGAACAATCGGGCGGGTTGGTTATATACGATATCGTGCGACCAGATACTATGATGGTGAAGGCATCTGATGTTCATCCGTCTCTTTCCAAGACCAGGCTTGAACCTTATTTTGGGCCGTTCGAAGCTCCACCAAGCTTTAATTCTGAAGACCTGGAAGAGGGGGGGTATGCAATCTATAACCACTACCAACCTGAATTCCAGGTGCGCGATCGGGAGGCGAGAAAAGAGCGTCGTGAAGAAAGGGCTGCTGCGCGCGATGACCTCAAATTGCGTTATAAAAAGTACCGCGATAAATGGGTAAAACCAGACTTGAACGTGAGAGCACGCTATCAGGAGCTTGCCGCACATTATCAGGCAATGAAGGGGAATGTTCGCCATAGCTACCGCGACCCTCTGCTGCGAAAACTGATGTATCGCGTTGCCGAGTTCGAGCGAATGAAAGCGACGGCGGAGCTACGAATTCAGATCCGAGAGGAACGTAAGACGCTGTTTGAGTCTGGACAATATCGTCCGCTGTCTTACCGTACCTGGGTGGAGCGCGAAGCCTTAACGGGGGATGTTGCCGCTATTAGCCAACTGCGTGGATGGGCGTATCGTGAGAAGCGTAAAGCGAAAGCCGCCGCTCCGAATAAGCATAAAAACAGCGTATTGGTGTTCGGTGTCGCCGACGACTCACCATTGCTCGAGCGGTCTAGCCATGCAACTCGTCTGCACCGGAACGGTACAGTTGAATATCTGCGGGATGGGGTTGTCGGTGTAGTCGATCGTGGTAGCCAGGTTGAGATTAAGCCCGGGTTCGAGGATTACGACGATACCGCGAATTACCACCTGGCTGCAGAGATTGCCGGCACGAAAAGTGGTGAGCGAGTTGAAGTTGTTGGCACCGACGATTTCGTTGACCGCGTACTGGTTGAAGGCTGTCGCCTGAATTACCAGCAGGAAAAAGAGGTGTTCCGGCCAACAGACAACTGGCAGCGCGGTCGCTCCGAGGTTCTCGAGCATCGCCACGTTAGACCAGAAATGGGTTATGACGCTCCAGCTGGAGCTCGTCAGGCTGACGAGCGCGACGATGATGCACCAACAGTGAATTCGTATTGGGGACCACGTCCTTAAACAGAGCAGTAGATAAAAAGTAAAGCGAGATAATTAATGTAAATCATATTATTAGTCGCTGATTGCACAGGGTTGAAGGCCTGTACAACCAGCTAACCATAACAACCTGTACGGGAGGCTGCCATGGCTGCCATCGATCCTAGCCAATTTAAGGCATTACACAAGTATTTTCCGGATTTAACACTCACTCAGTTGGCTACCGCCTATATGTACTCGACAGGAATCCCTGTGGGAACGATTGCTCAGCTTCGAGATGTATCGGAGGACACTGTCAAAGATTCTCTCAAAGCAGCATGTCATCGAATGCACTTAACGTCGATATCTACGATGGGGACGGCGATCCAGCTTAAGCTAAACCTTGAGTTGTTGATTGCCATTGACACCCTGCAACCAAATTGAATTTTAGACTCACAGTTTAACTAATACGTCAACCCCCTTTTAAAGGGGGTTTCGCATTTTAGGAGAAAGGATTAATCTCGCCATAATTCTTTTGAAGATGTAGGGAATTATAATAAATGACTGATAAGTCACAATGGAAAGCCGCACAGACCGTTATCGAAATGAGCCCTGATGTTAATCGGTTGCTGACTCAGGCCGCAAAGCGCTCAGGTCGTAGCAAAGTTAAAGAGGCGACAATTCGACTTGCCGATCATCTAAAAACTGTTACAGATATTGCGGTGCCTGGCCGCCGTTTCCTTTCTGATGAATCCAAGTAGCACCCTATAGAGATCCAACACCAGGGAACTCTATTTTATTAGTTTGTTTAGTGATTATAAAAATATATGGCGTTAACTCGCAGGGCCTTCTTTTACCTGGAATCTTTTGAATTTTGGGTGATTGCCCGTGAGGAATTATCACGAAATTAATAATTCGTCCGTTGGGATGGGGTGCTCGTGGCCTTTGAAAAAAGGTGGCGCCCGCTTTTTAACAACCGGGGTTACTTATACACATTATCCGCTTAGCGGTTATGTGATTTTTCAATGGGAGTAACCCCGAATGGAAAGTCGGACAGCATTCTGTAACTGTTAAGACCCCTATGCAAAAATGCAATGTATCTATGGGTACGATCTGCCTGTAGAGAAGATTAGCACCACCCGCGAGGGCGGGGTGAATGGGCGTGAACGGGCAACACTGGCAGTGAAAGGATGCTGACGCAAAAGAGATTTGTGCAAGTCCATTCTAACGAGTGGGCTTGCCTGAACAGTAGTTTACATTCGGATAAGGAGATGTTGATGGCAAAAGGAAAGTTAAACTCATCACAAACTTTTTCCTGTGAGTTCTCCGAACTATCGACACTAATTGCCCCTGATATAGAGAAAATAAACAGAACGCGTAAAAGAAAGCGAATTAGACGCGATACGTTATTTTACCTGGGTAATACAAAAGTGCAGGTAAAGAAAAAGTACAGGCTCTCATCCTCCGCTATAAACCCCTCTCTACCTACATCGCGCACCCGGCCTTTTGAACGTGCGGTGGCCTGTGCAAATATTCTTTGCCGAACTGTTACTAAATAAACTTCCTAAAATCGTTATTCTGCAATACCCCTGTCTTGTTTCCTGTTTATCCCACTGCGTAATTGAGGTGACTCTATTGAAAATATTTCTCCCCGTTGCCCTGGCGCCGGTGGTGTTGAGTGGATGTGCTATTAGCCCATCTTCGCCGCCGCGCGTTCCGGCTCAAGAGTTTGTGACTTCGTTGATCCAGGAGCAAATACCGATAATTCAGCGAGCACAGGCGGATCTGGCCCAAGCCAGCCGGGTTCGTTTAAAACCGGAGCGGACGGTTCCTGAGTCCAGGCCAGCAGCCACATCGTTGAGGCGTCAGCCGGAGGTCATTCAGCCCAGGGCGCTTGCAGGTCAGCCGGTACCTACCCTGCAGGCTATCCGCTATATCGGAGAGCGGCCAGCCAGTCTGACGCTTGCCAAGCCGGGCAAAGCTTCAACGCTCCGTCAGGCTATACGGCAGATTACCCCTCCTGGTTGGCAAGTGACTTTCTCTCAAGAGCTTAAACCGGATGCCCGCACTTCACTGCAATGGCGTGGTAACGATCAGTGGCCGTTTGTGCTGGATGACGTGCTGCAGCAACAGGGCAAGGTCGCGCTGGTCGATTGGTCAACCCAACGGATTTCCGTCGCGGCCAAGTCTGTTGAATTTACTCCCGGCGCCGTGGCTGCAAATTCGCCTAAAAGCGCATCAGTTACCCTGTCCTCAACCCCAGCGGTAACCGATAAGAAAGGCAGCGTGGTATCTGGCCGTAATCCATTTGGTGGTAGTAAGCCGGTAGCCACCTCGAGCTCTACCCCGGCGGTAAAAACTACAGCTTCGTTAACACTGCCTAAATCGGTCATTAAACCAAAGGTTTGGCGGATCGAAGCGGGGAGCACGTTGAAAGATACCCTGTTCAGTTGGGCGGCGGCAGAGAAGTGTTCTACCCCTGGTGTCGCTAACTGGACTGTCGCCTGGTTGACATCGGTGAATTACCGCATCGACGCCCCACTCCAGTTTGAAGGCAGTTTCCGGGATGCATTGAATAGCTTGTTCACCTTATACGGTACGGCGAAAGTGCCATTGTATGCCGGTATTCGCCATGTCCAATGTGTCATCTCGGTTGATGACAAGGAAATCCATTGATGGACATTCAGTAACATCCCTTCCCCTTCTGTTCAGAGGTTGCATCCGCAGCCTTATCTCCTGGAGGTTTGCATGAGTTATCGCGGCAAAGTGAACGTCGGCGTGATCGTCCTATGCACCATATTCTGGATAGTGCTTTGGAGGGCAATCTGATGTTTTACTGGATTTTATCTGTATTCCTGGGGTTCCTGGTATGGGTCAACATTTCTCCCCATGACCAGGCCGGGACTCAGCTACAGGATAGCACGCTGAGTCAGCGCGCTATTCAAACCATCCGTTACATCAATGACATCAATGACTGGCGCTATAACAACCCTGCACAAAAAGACGGCGTGATCCCCGACAGTGCCTTCGGCTGGTCATCCGGTGGAGGGTTGCGCAATGTTTTGCAGGCTGATCGTGTGTATGTCTATCAGCCAGATCAACCTGGGTTGATGGCGGCATTGTTGGCGCAGAGCCGGCATTCCGCGCTGGTTGGTAAAGTCGTCGAAAGACGCCTTATCGACAGCTTTGGTAATGACATGCAGGTCAATGTGCCGGCGAGCATTACTGACGGCAGCCTGGTGTACCTCAACTAATCTCCCCTAATAAGGTTAACAATGAAAAAACACCTCCCCTTGACCGGGTTGGCGGCGACGTTGTGTTTGCTGCTTTCCGGCTGTGCGCCGCTTGAGCGCATCGATAAGATCGATAATCAAGTATCACGAGACGAAAATCAGGCAGATAAACATCTGCATGCCCTCAAACAGGGCTCTGTGGTGCGTGATTTAACCTCTCAGTGGATCAACCCTTACCCGTTAAATGCTCAGCCTGGGGGCAATAGTTTGCTGCCTCCTTGCGCTGTGGCCATCAATCGTCCTGGGAGCATCACACTGGCGGAAGTCAGTGCTTTTATCAGTAAGCGTTGCCGTTTGCCTGTAGTGGTGACGCCTGATGCACAGGCTATCTTGGCACCGACGGGTGGCAAAACTGAGCAGATAAGTGGCCCGGTTCCGGCGCCAGATCCGAATGGGTTGGTGCCGTTAGCCGCGTTGGGCGGTTCATCTGCCCGTGCTGCGCCGGTCGTCAGTGGTGGCACTGTGCTCAGGGGTGTGTTCTGGCAGGGCGAGTTGGGGGGATTGCTTGATAATGTCACTACTCGTCTTGGGCTGTCATGGCGTTATGAGCAGGGTCGGATCGCCATTTTCTATCTCGATACCCGGACGTTCCCTGTCATGTTCATGGACAGCAAGGCGAGTTTTGGCTCCAAAACTGTGAGCGGCACCACCTCATCGATGGGGGCTACCGGTGACAGCAGCGGCGGGGGGCTCAGTGGTGACTCCAATACCTCGCAGGCGACTGAGATGGAAATCAAATCAAGCCTGTACGAAGACGTCACCAATACCATTAAGTCGATGTTAACGCCCGGCACCGGGCGCATGAATTTGTCCGCCGGCGTCCTGACGGTGACGGATACACCGCGCGTTCTTGAGCAGATAGGTCGTTATCTGGAAGACCGCAATAAAGAGCTCAACCGGCAGGTCGTGCTCAACGTGCAGGTCTACAGTGTCGAAAAACGCACTCAGGATCAGTACGGCATCGACTGGAACGCCGTATTCAACAGTGGCAGCGTCGGTTTGTCACTGACCAACGCGTTTACCGGCGCGGCCTCAGATGCGTTGAACGGTGGGGTTTCTATTCTTGATGGCAAAGGGGCGGGCACCAAAGCCTTTATCAAAGCCCTGTCGGAACAGGCGAATGTCAGCGTAATGACAGAGGCCTCGAGCATGACCACTAACCTGTCAGCGGTGCCGATCCAGGTTGCGCTGCAGCAGGACTATGCCTCCAACGTCACTACGGAGAACACGGCCAACGTCGGTTCATCGAGCAGTATCACCAAATCCACGATCACTACCGGTTTCAACATGACCGTGCTGCCGTTCCTGATGCCCCAGTCGCCAAAAATGCAGCTGCAGTTTGCGATCAATATGTCAGATGACCCGACCATGCGCACGTTCACGAGTGAAAAAACGTCGGTTGAGTTGATGAAAACACGCCTCAAAACCTTTACCCAGCGCGTCATTATGCAATCCGGACAAACGTTGGTGCTCAGTGGTTACCAATCTCTCAACAACACCGCAAATCGCCAGGGCGTCGGCAGCTTCCGCTTCTTTGGACTCGGCGGCGGTGCCAACGGCGAAAATAACAAAACCATGCTGGTCATTCTTATCACTCCGGTCATTTTGGGATAAGCCATGAAACAACAGACTACCTACACGCTGCAGAATGGGAACGCCTGGCTTGTGGCCGGGTTGCACTGGCAGTATTTGCCGCTGCGTGGGCGCCGCAGCATGCGTTTGCGTGCGAAGGAGGCCAAGGCTACGCATTGGGCAGCATTGCCAACCGGTGACGGCCAGGCACAAGGCACCCTGCTGGGCACTGTCAATCTCGCCGGCAAGGCTGTTCGAAAAGGAGGCGGGCTGGCATCGATGGCGTTGGCGGTTCTGCCGGCATTGCCAGAGGCTTGCTATGGCGTTTTCCCGTTATCCAATGGGCAATACTGGTTCGTCGCTGTCAGTGACGGCATGCTTTCCCCGTTCGGTGATATCGTCGGGGATGAAACGGCTATACGCACTGCGGTGTCCAATTTTCTGGCGATCACCTCAGCGCCTGCTGCGGGGTGGATGATATATGCTCCTGGCGGTTTCTTTCCCGGGGAAGACACGGAAGATAAATCGCTCACCGACTTGGTCGATAGCAAGGTCGGTTTGCGCCGGGCCAGGCTGAGTCAGACTCATGATCCGAAGGTACTGTGGCTTTGGGGCATAGCAGTGGTGGTCCTGGGGGCCGGGTATGTGGGTTATTCGGCCTGGGAGAAACACCAGGAAGATGCGCGCATAGCAGCAGCTCAGGCCGCGCTGATGGCCAGGCAACAGATGGCACAACAGGCGCCGGCCGACAACCTGAAACCCTGGGCTACACAACCGCGGTTTCCACCGATGCTCAGTGCCTGCAGTCGCGTATGGAAAGATGCGCAGATCTCTATTGCAGGCTGGGTTTTCAATACGGCAACGTGTGATGCGCAGGGAAAAATCATACTGCACTACACCTTGCCGAACGGTGGCACAGTAGGGGATTTTGCCTTGCGGTTACCCGTGCTCTATGGTTCAGATATTCAACCCGTTTTTAATATTCCCGGTAGCGCAGACGACGCCTCTTTTGCGTTACCGGTGCCACTTTCTCCTCCAGAACATCCCGAAGATCTTCTCCCGGGCAGCCAGCAAATTCAGCATTTAACCAGTTATGCCCAGCGTATCAATGCGCGCTTGCGCCTAAGCGAAATGGACGTAAGCACGCAGTTAACACAGGGCGACGTACAAAATCTGCCGTGGCGTACCTACAGCTTCACGTTCATTACCGATATTCCGCCCGATCGGTTGTTTGCGCCAACGCGCTTCAACAGCAGTGGAATAAGGGCGTCCAGCATCACGACCACACTCAAAAACAACCGTCTGGAATACACCATTGAGGGACTTCTGTATGCCAACCGCTAAATCCAGAGTAACGCCCTGGGCGTTGTGCCTGGTGCTGATTGCACCTGGTGTCTTCGCTGCGCCGGTCGCTGACATACCGGCGGCTCCGCCCGCTTCACCGTCGGTGAAGTCACCCACGACAGCGGATCTTCCTCTGCCGACCACGTTTGCGCGCGCGGAGGCTGGGCGAGCGTTAAATCTTGGTCAACTGGAAGCCATCCAGGCAGAGACAGTGCTGTATGAGGCCCAGCTGGCCAGGGCCAAAGCGCTGAATGAACTGCAAAAGAATGGGTATGACCGTGCACTGGATCAGCCTTTCAACCCGGCGCCACCTTCTCAGGACAACAAATCCGAGGTCAAGGGCGCGGTGCAAGATGCTGCTCCACCACAGATTGTTGAGATCACCGGCGCGGGTAAAGGATTCACGGCCGTGCTGGCACTCAGCAACGGCAATCAGGTTACGGTGCAGGTGGGGAATCGTATCCCGGGTACGGAGTTCGTTGTTAAACGGATCAACATCAATGAAGTCGTGGTCTCCGGGAAGAACCAAACACTGGTCTCTCTTTCCTTTGCGGGGTAACCCATATGTATGAGAAACGTGGTTCAACCTATATCTATTTAGATCTGGCCAATACTGATGCCCCGACGCTGTATGTGTCTGACGCTCACAATAATAGCCTGGCCGTCACGTCAGAGATTGCCGGCGCGTTTAAAAAACACCCCAGGCTGCAGGTTAAGCGGGTTCAGCTCGATAAGCTGAAAGAGATGCAGCAAAGCCAGCTCACTGAGAATCCCAACGCTAACGAATATTCCGATCAACAGGCGAAGATTATTAGCTTCTTCAAGGATGCCAAGATGAAAGGCGCCAGTGATATTCATCTGCTGATCGGGATGAATGATGTGACGGTGGTGCAGTTTCGTGTGCACGGCGATCTTGAAACGGTGACAACGCTGGATTGCGCGGAAGGGATGACGCTGGCGTCAACGATAGTGATGTCGATGTGCGATGTGGCCGAGAAGAGTTTTAACCCCAATCGCGCTCAGGATGGGCGGGTGCGTAAAGAGTTTCTGCAAGGGCTTCAGCTCTTCGGCGCGCGTTATGCGCATACGCCGGCAGAATTTGGTCTGTATGTGGTCATGCGCATTTTGCCCGATGAGGGGAAAACGCCGCCTACGCTCGACGAACTGGGTTTTCTACCGGAACAGCAAACGCTTATTCGCCGTATGCTGGCGCGCCCTGAAGGCGTCATCACCCTGTCCGGCCCTACTGGTTCTGGGAAAAGTACCTCACTGCGTACATTCAGCGAAATGTATCTGTCGTTTACCGGGCATCGAAAACGACTGATGACGCTGGAAGATCCTCCAGAGGGATTGATTTTGGGCGCGGTACAAACCCCCATCATTGCCGATAAAAACGATCCGGATGCGGTTAGCCGTGCCTGGGTCAGGTCTATTTCTGCCGCATTACGGCTGGACCCTGATGCCATGGTTGTCGGCGAAATTCGTGATGCCAACTCGGTTAAGTCTGCCTTGACGGCGGCCAAGTCAGGACACCTGGTGGAAACCACGCTGCATGCGAATGATGCGGTCGGCATTCTTGATCGCCTGACCGATACTCTGGGTATCCCCATGGGCCAGGTGGCCGATCCTCAAGTCATGATTGGCTTAATCGCGCAGCGGCTGGTACAGCTGTTGTGCCCTCACTGCAAGAAACGCTGGGAGGCGGTCAGAGCAAGTCTGGGAGAGGAGAAAAGAGCGCTGCTTGAACGCTTTTGTCAGGTCGAAAAGCTGGCTTTTCGCCATCCTGAGGGATGTGAGCACTGTTACAAAGGCGTAATCGGCCGGCGGGTCATTGCTGAAGTCATTCGTCCCGATGCCAGATTCATGGAGCTGTTTCGCCATGAGGGCAAACTGGCTGCGCGCAGTTATTGGGTGAACGCGCTGGGCGGTATCACTCGCGGTCAGCACCTGATGCGTTATCTCAATGACGGACTGGTCGACCCGATTGATGCGGACTATATCAGCCCGCTGGACGAGGACAGCCTGACATTGTTACCCCCGGAGGCAGCATCATGATTTCCCGTTTGCGCGAACGATTGACGGCGCTACGGAACAGGATGCCGTCATCGGAAAGAATGAATGAAGGGCTAGGGCGCTGGTTGGCGCAAAAGACGTTCTCCACCGCTGACCGCCTGACGCTCTACGAGGATCTGGCTTTCCTGCTCGACAACAACCTCAAAGTTGAGAAAGCCATCAATTCAATGATAGGGAGCTTCGGCAAGAAACGCCCGCCGGTGGTCTATTGCCTGGAGGATATGCTCAGTGCCCTGCGTCAGGGGCGGTCAGTCGACCAGGGATTGGCGTCCTGGATACCCCGGCAGGAGGCCGCCATTCTCAGTTCTGGCGTTCAAGACGGCAATCTGGCTGCTGCCTTATACCGGGCGATCACCGTGGTGCAGGGCATGGCGAATATGAAATCAGCATTGGTGTCCACGTTGGCTTACCCGATGCTGTTGCTGGCAATCTCGTTTGCCATGATGAAGATGGTCACTGTCTATTTCCTTCCCCGCCTGGAGTCATTGTCTGCCCGAGATAATTGGACTGGGGCGTTGTGGTGGCTCAGCGCCATCTCAGAATTCTTTGTCAATCATGCAATTATTCTCGGTGGGTTGATACTCCTGCTGATTGGCTTCGTCGTCTGGTCGATGCCGAACTTGACTGGAACGGTGCGGCAGCATGTTTTGGACCGTCTATTGCCGTGGAGCGTGTATCGCGACGTGCTGGGAGTGGGTTTTTTACTTAATTTCAGTGCGTTGATGCGTGCTCAGGTGAAGACGGAGGACGCCATCGAAATGCTGAGCCGTTATGCACCGCCCTGGTTGTATGAGCGATTGGCCGCTACCCAGCGGCAGGTTAGGCAAGGTGACCACCTCGGGTTGGCGTTGCGCAATGCCGGCTACGGATTCCCCTCCCCGCGTGCTATCGACAAACTGGTCCTGCTGACCGACGGCGATAACGCTGAAATTATTATTGAAAATTTTGCACGTGCCTGGCTTGTGCAAACTGTAGCCCGGATCAAGCGGACGGCGTCTTTGCTTTCTTACATCGCATTGGGCACCAACGCTGGCTACATGATGATGATCCTTCTGGCAACACAAAATCTCAACGACCTCGTGGGCACACGCTAGACCGTCCACTCTCTACGATACCTAAAGGAAATAGTAATGGAACTCACACAAAACACTCGCTCGGCTGTCAACCGTGGGGCAATAACTATGATTGAAGCAATGATCTGGTTTGTTCTTGTCCTTGCTGTATTGGCTGTCGCTATCACACAAGGTGGCGGTCTGTTTAATCGTAACGATGGCAACACAGAGTACAGTAATGCTGCGGAACTAATGACCAATACCCGCACCATGTTGAAAACATCCGGCATCTATAATTTTGCCGCCGCTGACGCCATGACCGGTGCGCTGATCCAGTTCGGGGGGGCGCCGGCCAACATGTCGGTTGTCGGTACCAAATCCTCGGGTAGCGCCAAGTTGCAAAACCTGTGGGGGGGCGCTGTCACCGTGCAACCCGTGGCAACGGCCGGTGGGCAAAAATCCTCCTTCTCTCTGACTTACGCGGCCGTTCCTCAACAGGCGTGCATTACTCTAGCGACAAAACTGAGTGCGGCGCCGAGTGTTGTTACCACCATGGTCAACGGCACATCGACGAATGGCCCGATCGCGGCCAGCGCCGTGGGGGCGCAGTGTACTGCCGATAAAGGATCTGTTGGTCAGAACACCCTTACCTTTACCAGCAACACCTGATGCCCATCCTGCCGGCAACGTTCTGTTGCCGGCCTCCATCTGGAGTGCATTCTCATGTTGTCTTCCTTTCAACGAGCCCTGGCCTGTCTGGCGCTGGGCTGGGCATTATTATTCTCGTTGCCGGCACAGGCTTTCTGTTTTAACGAGGCGGGTGCACGCTATAAAGTTGACCCTTTATTACTGCGCTCAATGGCGACTGTCGAAAGCAGCCTAAATCCTCAAGCCATTGGAAAAAATCGCGATAAAGCAGGGCGAGTTACCAGCCGTGACTTCGGGCTGATGCAAATCAATGACCGGCATATTCCCCAGCTGCGTGCGCTGGGCCTCATCCGCAGTGAGCAGGATTTGCTGACCAACAGCTGTCTCAACGTGCAGATCGGTGCCTGGATATTGGCAAAGCACCTCAAACAATGCGGGGTAAATTGGCAATGCCTCGGCTCCTATAATGCCGGATTCGCAGATAACAACGGTCCGCGGCGTATGATTTACGCGCGGAAAGTGTATGCGATGTACATGAAACTGAAAGGAGGTGCAGCCTGATGGCTTTGTATCTCCTGAAGTTCTTTTTGCTGATGGCATGCGCCGGCGCCACTCTGTTTATTGGCGCCCAGCCGTTGGTTCATCGAGCGAAACAATTCTTGCTTGAACATGATGGCCCGCCCCTCACTCGGCTGCAGATCAGAGGCGTCACAATAGTTTTCGTCGGCACCGGTACTGCACTGATCGCAACAACGGCCCTTGTGGGCCATCCCTGGTTAGGTACTGTCAAAATTCTGGGGTTGCTGGCCTGGGGCATTCCCATGGTACTGCTGGATTTGCGCAATTACTGGCTACCGCTGCGATATACCTCAGGTTTTTGGCTGACAGGTCTGCTGTTTACCGTGATGCCTGGAAGTGCACTTACCCTGACTGAGGCACTTACAGGCAGTATCGGCATGTTTTTGGTTCTCTATGCCTTTCACTACGGCGCCAAGCGCCTGCGGGGAGAAGAAGGGTTCGGCATGGGCGATGTGCATTTGATCGCCGCATTGTGCGCCTGGTTTCCCTGGCAGCAGGCTTGCCTGCTGAGCGGGTGCGCATTCTTGCTGTTTATCGCCAGTGCATTGCTGACGAACAAAATGACTCAACCTTATGCTCCCTGGTTATTCGTGTTACTGGCAGTTGTAGCCGGTAGCTCTCCTCAATTGCTCTTTTCAGGTGCCTTATGACTGCTGAAATTGCCACTCATCGTATCAACCGAGGGGGCGCGTTGGTTTCTATGGCCATCGTTCTGGCGATCGTATTGATTGCCGCCCCTATCGGGCTTGAAAGATATTCCAATTACATAGAAGAACAGAGCTGGGTCGTGACCGCGACGCACCTGAGCACAGTAAGCGGGGGTGCCCGTCGATACGTTAAAGATAACTACGATACGTTGCTGAATCAGGTTAAAGGGGGCGGCAACGTCACGGTAACCGGCCAGACCCTCCGCGATAAAGGGTATTTGCCGGCGGGGTTTTCCCTTACCAACAATAACGGCCAAACCTATATTCTTGCCGTGACACGCAATCCTTCGCAAACCGACAAGCTGGTCGCCTTTGTACTGACTGCCGGCGGTCAAAATATTACGTTCAAGGGCCAACGCTATATCGCTCAGAACACGTCTGGCTTGGGTGGGTATATCGAACCCGTCAATGTTGCCAACGGCGCCGGCGGTGGCTGGCAAGTCAACCTGACGAATATGGGGCTAAGTGGACAGAGTGGACACCTGGCCGCTTACCTGACGTCCGATGTATTGGCAGGTGGGGCTGAAGAGAGCGATCGCTTGTATCGCTTCCAGGTTAATGGTCGTCCCGATCTTAATAAGATGCATACTGCGATTGATATGGGGGGGAACAACCTGAATGCCGCTAATGATATCAATGCACAAACAGGTAATTACCAGCAGAATGTAAATGCTCAAAACGTTGTATCACGGGATGGTGTGGTTGCGGGAGGTGGAATTGCCGCTGCAGGGGATGTTCGTAGTAATTACGGCTGGTTGGTAACAAAACATGGTAAGGGTTGGCTCAACGAAGACCACGGCGGCGGGTTTTATATGGATGACAACGACTGGATTCGTTCGGTGAATAACAAAGGTATTTATACCGGTGGCCAACTGAAAGGTGGGAGCGTTCGTGCAGACGGCCGGGCATCTGTCGGTGAATATCTGCAGCTTGATGGCACGGCAAATGCTGGTTGGGGATGCGGCCCAAATGGACTTGTAGGTAGGACACCGGAAGGCGTACTGCTCTCTTGCCAAAATGGCATATGGAAGTCCTTGGGGGCGTTAGATACATTTAATGTGACGAGCGATGAGCAATGCCAAAACCTAAAAGAAGCAAGAGCCTATTGCCCTGCGGGAACAAAATTAGTCTCTGGAGGATATCGACTGTCTCGTTGGACATCTAATGATTCAGCACATAACTCCCCTGATGCTGCTTATCCTGACGTCTTTTCAAATAGCTGGATTGTAGTTACGCCTAATAATGAATGGCGTACAACATGTTTTCAGTCTATTGCTATTTGTACGAAATGATACGAAGTTGTTGAGGGTGGCATTGCATAACTCAATGTAATATAATGGTTTATTAATTCACTGAATTTAAAGAATCTTCATGAAACAAGATAAACTGGCTAGCGTCCAAGCGCTGAGAGGACTGGCAGCGCTTGCTGTCATGTTATTTCACTTTCGTTGGAATATAAACCTTTCCTATCCTAATCTGGGTGATCAGTTATTCGGATGGGGGGCTGTTGGTGTTGATGTATTCTTCATCATAAGCGGATTTGTCATCACGCTTTCAGCGAAGAAACTAACACCAGGACTATCAGCGGCAGGGGTGTTTTTGAAACACCGCGCAAGGAGAATACTTCCGGCCTATTTTATTATTCTGCTAATTACTTTCCTTTTATCTGGAGCCATGAGCACGTTCCATTATCCAGATAAAGTGAGTAACTTAATAAGTGCAATCACGTTCTCCCCAATCGATGCCAATCATGCCCCCTTCTATGTGGATGATAGTGGTTTCTATGGTATTAGGTGGACACTGAATTACGAAGTGTTGTTCTACTTAGTTATGGCAGTTTGTCTGATATCAAAATACCGATGGCCATTGTTGTTTGGTATGTTTTCGTTAAGTCTGGTTGTTTTCCCTATGTTGGCTGGACATTCACCGACCTTGGATGTTAGTGGTTATCAATTCGATTCAGCTTACTTAAATCTCATGACGAACCCCATCATATGGATGTTTTTGGTGGGCGTTGCTTTTGGTCTTGTTTATCCATATACAAAAAAGCTAAATGGCCAGTTGCGCATATTAATATTAATTGTGTCGATAATCGTTATAGGCTACAGCATTCTATTTGTCCCGTCATGGGGGCATGGAATGACGATGTCAGGATGGTATTTGTCAATTTTGTTTATTGCAGTGGTATTAAATGATGAGCTTGTAACGAAATATATTCCTGGCTTCTTTATTACCTTGGGAGAGATATCATTCTCTCTCTATCTCATCCACACGCTAATGAATGGTGGGATAGGTAAACGGTTTGAAGACATTGGTGTGGCTGATGGTATGCCAAGGTTTGCTTTGTCATGTGTTGTATCTATCGTATTGGCATGCTTGTCATATAGATTTATTGAAAGGCCAGTGAGTCGGAGAAAGAAAGGAACAGTAAAGCATGAGGCTGTGTAGATAATAAAAGGGGGCGCAAAGCCTCCTTTTCTTTAATTTGTTTTCGAGTTCCGCTCTAAATTCCAATCAACCGAAAAATCAGATATACAGGATAAAGAAACATGAAATTTTATTGCATGTTATTCTTTGTGCCTGTGGTGCTTAGTGGATGTCAACTTCCGGCTAAAAGTACCGCAGTCATGCCGCTAAAAAATACGGACACTCAATATAATGCTGAGCAGATTCAAAACGCGCAGAATAATTTGTATTTGTCCGGCGCGATAAACCAAGTTCGAGCACCTTTATTTACTCCAGGTATCAGTGCCAATTCTCAGCGCGTAACCCTCAACTGGGATGGCGATGCTGTCGAGCTGCTTTCTCATCTGGCCCGACAACGTGGGTTGACTTTTAACTGGACGGGTGTGCGGCTTCCATTGCCGGTCAATCTGCATGTAAACGGCGTCACCTACCAGAACCTGTTGCGAATGATTGAAGTCCAGACTGCCTGGCGGGCCACACTGCATGAGTTTCCTGGCCAGCTCACGCTGGCCTTTTTACAACCAGAAAAACCGAGGGGGCGTAGATGAAAAAATCCATTCTGACGCTACTTTTCGTCAATGGCGTACTGTGCGGCCAGGCAGCAGCTGCACAATCCCCTTCAGAGTCTGCACCGCCAGATATGGGCAGTTACCTCAGTCCTTCACAGCCATCATCGTCGGATGTGTCGGAAACGCGGCGTCAGCTGCTTGAAGAGGCTGGACGCACATTGGGTTTTCGGGGCGGAAAAGCACAGCGAGCCTGGGAGCTACGGCAAACACTTGATGCTGTCGCCAAAAACCTGGATGCCTTATATGACTTTCGTACTTTGATCAGCCGCCAAGGTTGGCTTCCTCCTGTGATCAGCGAGGCTCAGGATGTGGCCCACATCACCCCTAATCAGATAAGAACCGCTACGCATGTGTATGAAATTCTCACACCGGAGCGTTTTGTCAGTAACCCGCCATCCTGGCGGAGTTGGCTTAACGCCGGCTTGTCCACTTCGGCTGTTGATGGGCCTGAAGCGGCAGTGATTCCGGCCAACGGCGCCCAGAAAGCGCTGTGGCAGGCGGCGGTACGAAAGGGATGGGAAGAAGGGCGAGAGAGTGCTGACCATACATTGGAAGCCAATTTCAATCGCCTTACCCGAGATTACCGCGGCATGTTGGTTTACTCACGCTTGTTGCAACAGGGGTATATCACCTCTCCGGTGGTGACTGAGCAGCAACAAACCGTCAGTGGCGATCGCAGCAAGTTGACCACGGGTGATCGAGTTCGCCGTCTTAAGGAGCACGCTGGATTTGTGCCTGATAAGACGAAATGGAAGCCGGTCATACACAGGGAGGGAGAAAATGACTGAATCTACTGAGTTTACTCCCTATAACTTCGAGACCGGTCTGGATGGCAATGCACTGAAAACGTTTTTTGTCTGGTGTGCTAAGCAGAGTGTCAGTGATATCCATATTCAGGGCGGCAATCACCTGGTTGTCAGCCACCACGGTCGATTGAGACGAGCCAGTACCTTTGTGCTGGCTGACGATACCCTGTCCAAACTGATTGACGAGATCTTTGAACCGGAGGTACGGGCAACGGCTGGGGGCGGCTATCCAGTCGACAGAGCTCTGCAGCTCGATGGCGACATGTACCAGCGCTATGGTCTAGATCGTGGTGAACGGTTGCGCTTTCGCTGCAATTTTGTGCAGTCTACGGCTGGGCGGTTGGATACGACTATTGCACTGACCATGCGGGTCATCCCGACCGCTATCCCCGAGCTGGATTCGTTGGGCATCGAGGATGACCTGCGCAGTGTTGTTCTGCCTCATAAGGGATTGGCCTTCATTGGCGGTGAAACCGGCTCTGGGAAAAGTACCTTTCTGGCATCGGTCTATCGGCACTGTATCGATCACGATCCTGACCGGAAAGTGACGACGACGGAAGATCCGATAGAGTTTGTTCTGGGTAAGAGCGGTGATATTTTGCCGGCGACTCAGCTGCAGATCCGTCGTGATGTTCCTAATTTTGCTGAGGGTATCCGCGCTGACCTGCGGCGCGCACCCTCGGTGATTGGCGTCGGGGAGATGCGTGATCGAGAAACTGTGGAAGCGGGGATTCAGGCTGGCCAGCTAGGCCATTTATGCCTATCGACACTGCATATTCACTCCCCCGGAGAGGCCATTCCTCGCTGTTTGAACCTATTCCAGGCGGAGATCCGTGAGGCAATCGCGCATGACATGCTCGGTGTGCTGCAATACATCGTGGTGCAGAAGTTGCTAAGGACAACTGATGGCAAACGGCAAGCCGTGCGCGAATACATTATTTTTGATGATCCTTTGCGAGAAAGGCTATCGGAAATGCCATACGTCAAATGGGGCCAACACATTGACGGCATTATTCGGACAGAGAAACGACGCATTGCCGATCATGCCTGGCAGCTGTATTTACAAGGGCGGATCGCACGCAGCGAGTTGGCCGTCGCCCTGACGAGCCATCAGTTGCGTGAACTGGAGCGAGGTCATTCACATGCATGATGAGCAGGAACCTTTGCCACCGGGCTATTGGCGCAATGCTTCTCGTAAACTCAATGTTTACGGTGTTCCGGCCCCGTTATTTTTGCTTTACCTGTTCTGGTTCCGCTTCCCTACCTGGGACACGATTTATGTGATCAGCGGCATCATCATTTTTTTCCGCATTCTGTCGGCCTTTGGTTGGACATTGACGGTGCTTATTGCGCGGTTGGTCTATCTGCTGCGTGGAAAACTGCTGTCGGGTCGACCGTGGTGGTACCGCCGTTTTACTGAAGGTGAGTGACTAGCATAAAGGCCTTTAGGGTGCCGGGAGAGGTATCGAAGTCGAGGAGATCATAATGGGAGAAAAAACCAAAAATCGTCTTTGGTTGGCGGTGCGTCACGAAGAACGCGAGAAGGCTCGCAAAGCCGCAGGGCTACTTGATGATGGCCGTTCGGCGCTGGCCTGGGATAAAGATGCGGTTCTGTGGTATGCGCGACCGGGGTGTGATATCGAGCGCGTGAAGGCTTGGTTACCCGATAAGACCATCAGCACTGGCGGCGGTGATGCCCAGGCCGAATTTCACGATGCCCTTACGCAGGCGGGGTTAATCGTGAAAGGGTTGCCGGTGATGGATGGGAAACGGCATCGCGTCGCTACGCTGGAGGATAAGAAGGGGCAAAAAAGTGGTGTTTATCGCGGGTTCCTCGATCGGCGCCCCGGCGGTTGGTTCATCAACTATCACCGGGCTGAGACGGAAAAGTCTGTCACGAATTGGAAAGCCAGTGGAACAGAAGCCGATCCCGTTGCCCGGCTCCACATTCGAGCGGCTGCTCGCCAGGCGCACGATGAAGCTGAACGGGCGCGAGAGGCCAATTACCGCCGACAGACGGCGAAAGCGCAGGCGCTATACGACAAGCTTCCGGGCGCAGACCCTGCCCATCCTTATCTGGTGCGAAAGGGGATATCCCCGACGCCGGAGCTGCGACAAACTCAAAACGGTGCCCTGGTGGTGCCGTTTTTTAATGCTGAGGGTGAATTTCGCACCTTGCAGTACATCACGCCTGACGGCGATAAGCGGCTTTACAGCGATGCGCCAAAGCAGGGGAATTTCTTGGTGGTGGGCGGCCCGCTAACGCCTGACGCCCCAGTGTTGTATGCCGAGGGGTATGCCACGGCCAGAAGCCTGAATCTTGCTACTGGCCAGCCGGTCGTAATGACCATTGATGCCGGCAACATGGCCGCAATTGCCAACGTACTGCACGCGCGTTATCCCGATACCCCGCATATCTTCCTTGCCGATTTGGATCATGCAAAGAAGGTGAACAAAGGGGTGATGATGGCTACTCAGGCTGCGTCATCAGTGACTTACGGTGCTGCAATTGTGCCTGATTTTACTGATGCAGAAAAAAAACTGGGGCTGACCGATTTCAATGACCTTCACCAGTCGCGAGGGCTGGATGGGCTACGTTTGCTCGTGACCGCCAACATTGCCCGTGCACTGGATATTATCCAAGAGGAAAGAGAAAAAATGAACCATCCATCCGATGGCGCTCCGCTGCCCATTCCGGAAGAACCACCGTTTTCACCGGTTGAGGCAGTGCCGCCGATGCCGACAGAACCTCCCTCTATTCAGGCCGATGTCGGGCCTGTTGAGCCGATTGTGGATCACCTTCCGGTAGTCGATGAAACGCCGATCGATATTAACGATTATGCGTCCTGGGCCGCGCAAGCCGAGACATCGGGCGTACCGTTACCTGATATGGGCGCCGAACCTGAAGAAGGCCCTGTGGTTTCTGATGTAGCCGATCGTTCCGGCGACACGCCTATTTCTCTGGCAGGACGGCTTAATCCTGAAGGAAGTGCGCCAGAACCTGCACCGGTTGATGCTGCAGAACACATTGCACCGATTCCTGAGGCTGTTGAACCAACACGGGAGATACCATCCGATACGGTCAGTGACCTGGAGGATGTGCCACCTCGCCAACACAGTGAACCTCAGCTAGAAAATGCCATACCGGCGTCACAATGGGCCCATCATTCGGAGTCCGAACAGGCTCAGAAATCATCAGCAGTCGATGCAATCTGGGTGGGCCCGCCACGTCCGAGCAGCGAGGCGGCTGATCCTGATGTGGCGTTGATAGACAAGGATGCGTTACTTCAGCGGCTGTCATGGGAAAAGCAGGGGGACAATGCGGTTCTCTACAAACTGGATAACGAACCCGCGTTCATCGATCGGGGCTCCCGATTGGATATGGCGGAGGGGGCCAGCCAAAGCGATGAGAAGGTACTGGCGGCTTTGTTGACCGCGGCACAGTATTACCGCGGCCGTATTGAATTGACCGGCAGTGACGCTTTTCAGGAAAAAGCGATCGCCCTGATTGCCCGGCATGAAATCAATGTGACGATGAAGGTCCCTGCCCAGCAGGCCATGTTGGAAGATGCGCGGAAAAAGTTGGCTACGCCAGTGTCAGTTCGTGACGCTGTCACCGGTGATGTCGTGCCAATGCCGGAAAATTCCCCCGTATCGCAACCGGACACATCACCGGTGCACCATTCCGGTCCTGCAGCTTCCACACCGCCCGCCGCATCGCGAGAAGCTGAGCCTGTTGTTGAGACGCGGAATCATCCTGCAGCCAGGCAGCAAGAGAATGCCGCCCAACCTGACAGCGGTATTCCTGCCGCTATTCACCAAAGCTACAAAGCCGCGGCGGCGGGTGTCACCGGCAAAGTCCTCAAATGTGGTACCGCCCCTTTCCGTTTTGAACCCGGAGAATCACAAAGCTCGTTCATTACGCTGCGGACACGGGAGGGAAAACAAACATTTTGGGGTAAGGAGTTGGCGGGGCTAATACGTGAAACCCGTATCCAGCCCGGTCGTATGGCCACGCTTACCTGGTTGGGGAAAGAAGCCGTAACCGTGCAGGTTCCGCAGAAAGACGATCAGGGGGTGGTTACCCACTTTGAGTCAAAAACAGCGCATCGCAATCAGTGGTCTCTGACCCCTACCGGGGGTGATACGGTACGTACCGGTCAGGATGATGGGGTCAAGTTGGCGGCATTTGATGCGGCAAGATTTGCCAAAATCCAGTCGGCCATCATCAACCAGCTGCATCTTGATATGCCACCGCCGGCAGCGCCTCAGGAAGGGGTGTACTGGCTGCGGCCAGATGGGCAGGGCAGTCAAACACCCGGTGATGTGCTATCTGCACCGCGGCCATCCATGGATAAGGGGGCGGGAGAGCCGGTTGCCAGCAGCTGGACGCAGGATGGTCATCTTGATCTATACCTGGTGCGCAGCGATGGCCCATATCTGCAGGGGGTGGTTCGCCATCAGGGAGAATATCAGCATGTGCTGGTGACGTTACCTGGCCGAGACGATGCGCCTCCCATGGTGTTCAACACGATCACCCCTGAGGGGGCGAGACCTGTAGGCTGTGGGAATGGGATCAACCGCAGCAGTGGCCAGCCCGTACCTCGCGAGAACATCGCCTTCAAGCTGGAAGGCGATAGCCAGGTTCGAATTGGCAAACTGGATGCTCCTGCCAGCTTACCGCCCGCGCTTCATTCCCGACTGGGTTTTGACGAGCGTTGGCGCGATGAGAACGCTTCCCCAAAGGCCGCGCCGGCGGCAGCGCCAAAGGCGCAGCCGGGCGACCCTCGCCCGATATAACTCACTGACCGCAAAGGACTCTCTTTATGTTTAAAAAAAGCGTGTGCGCCGCACTGCTTGCGGCGTTGTGCTGTCTGCCGGCTACCAGTTTTGCCTCCACCTGCCGTGCGGGGGCTGCGGCTGAAGCCGGCAGCAAAGCCGGTTATGAGCAGGCTCGACGGGCCGCCGAAGCCTGGGCGTCGCGAGAACAGAATGCCTCCGACCAGTTACAGGATTGTTTGTCGCGGATACGTACAACCACTATCCAACTGCCCACGTTTCCCAGCCTTGCCGACATCATGAACCAGGTGTCCGAGAAGGTCTGTCAGGCGGCCGTTGACAAGATCAACGACTACATCCCCGGCACCATTGACCCGTGGCAAGAGTTCACGGGGCGTTAAGGAGACCCATGCAAACGCAAGAACAGAGTTCTGCCGAGGCGGCACTGGCGCCGAACATGGCACCCCCGGCATCAGACGATGAGACGCGTGCCTTTGCACACGCCCTGTCCATGCAGCGCCAGCGTGAGCTGGGCGCGGCTTTTGCTCATCGCTGCCTGAACGTCGTGGTGTGGTTGTGCGTGGCATTGGTGCTGTCACTTTCCCTCAACGGGTATCTGGGGTGGCAGGTTGCACACCCCCCGGTCAAATACTTTGCAACTGAGCAAGGGCGGCTGACGCCTGCCAAACCGACAAACATTCCGGCGTTTAGCTCAGAGGATGTCGCTGCATTTGGCGCCGATACTTTACGTCAAGGCTTTACGCTTGATTTTGTTCACTATCGCGCACAGATGACACGCGTGGAGCCGCGTTTTAACGACCAGGGGTTTGAGGGCTATAACAGGGCCCTGACATCGTCAAACATCCTTGCCGCAGTGAAAAATCAGCGGATGAACCTGTCGGTTGATGTGGCGCCTGGCGTCATACGCAGCAAAGGGTTACTTGGCGATCGTTTTACCTGGGAATTCCAGTACCCGGTTACCCTCAAACTTGATGGCCAGCAAACCAGCACACCGGCCCAACGTTTTATCTTCACTCTGCGCATCCAGCGCGCCGATGTTCAGGAAAAGCCGGCGGGACTTGAAGTCACTCAAATGATTTCGACAAACGCCAACTGAGGTTCCCCATGAAAAATACCCTTATGTGCACTTTGCTGGCGCTGATGACGGCGCCGGCCTGGGCAGAGGCACCCGCTGCCTCTGCGCCGTCGGGTTGGTCACAAAGTCAGGCGCCCACGGCTGCGGTGCCGGCGGCACCGGCAGCGAGGCCGATATCTGAACCACCATTACCGAATGGCGCCGGATTATCTGGTAACGATCCACTGCCCCCGCCTTCACCGTTGTATGCCCAGGCTGAGGAGGCCGTATCTCCACTGACGCCGGATGAGATCCGGCAGTTGCGGGCGCGTCAGTCCGAGGTGAACCGGGCGATGACATCACCTCCCGTGGCGGTGGTACCACGCATCAGCGCGCTGACCGTCGACCTGGCGCCGGGGGCCAGTTTGCCCCTGGTGCGAACGGCAATGAACTACCCCAGTTCGCTGACGTTTATCGACAGCACCGGTGCTCCCTGGAAATTGGGTGCAGCGCCGATCAGCGGTAATCCGGCCTTCCAGATTTACTGGGTGCCTGACAGCCCGGTAATGGTGGTCTATGCCAAGCAACCTTTTGTCAGCGGCAATATCACCGTTTATCTGAGTGGGCTGTCCGTGCCCATCGTGCTGAACGTCACCAGCGGCGAACCGGATACGGATGCCAAAACCTGGACAGTAGACAGCCGGCTCGATATGCGTGTTCCACGGCGCGGCCCAGCGGCCAAAGCGACAGCGATCCCGGAAAGTCGCATTGGCCTGCATGACAGTACGCTGCAGACCTTCCTTGACGGCATACCGCCTAAAGAGGCGCGGCGGCTCAAAGTGACGGGGGGCGTACCGGACACGACGGTATGGCAACTGGGGGATGATTTGTACATCCGATCGCGCGCCGATATTCGTGATGAGTTTGAAGCGACGCTTTCCTCTGCCGATGGCACTCACCTGTGGAAGTTGCCGGTAACGCCTTATGTGACGTTTTCCGTTATGGGAAAAACCACCGCGCTGAACATTGCTCTGGAGTAAGACATGGCGAGTGAAAATGATGCAGGAAGGGATAAAAAACTGACATTGACTCTGGTGGCCTCTGCCGTGGTGGCATTGGTGGGGGGGACTTATTTTCTCTGGAGCTGGCTGGCGACACCTCCGCCGGCACCATCTCAGGTTGATATCAATCGCGTCGGGACGTCGGTACACAGTAAAGGGGCTGAGACGCCGGCGTATCGAGAGCTACTGCGCCAGTATAACCAGGAAGGCGTGACGGCCGCGCAGCAACGCAACAGCAGCTTTATCGCGTCTATCCCACTGGAGCAGGAGCCGGTGACGCTGCCTTCACAGACTGCAAATGCGCGAAAACCATCGGTAGCCCCCTCTGCCCGACAGGGACGCAGCGACTCACGTCAGGCCGATGCTGACAGGCAACGGCAGGACGAGCGGCGTCAGAAAGCGCTGGATGCGTTACTGGCACAGATGACGCCGCGAGCGGATTCGACAACACCACCCGCCGGTATACAACTGGCTCAGGCCCTTGGCGGTGGGGAGGGTAATGCACCCGGAGGACGCGGTGATGATGTTTCGGGCTTTGGCAGCTGGAGTGCCAGTTTGCCAGGCAACGTATCGGTGCAAACGGCCTCGCTGAATACCGGTCAGGGAGGTTCACCGGTCACGCCTTCTGTGGTCATCCCTCCCTACTGGCGCGGACCGGGTGTGATTGATATCGGTGTGGATTCGGATAACAGCACGACGCCGGTCTTGGGGCGATTTGTTTCGGGGCCTTATGCCGGCGCGGTGCTTAAAGCTCCCACCGGTGCGAAGTTGGCGGGGGATGGGGTCGTGATCCACTTCACCGAGATGGCCTTTGGTGGCGTCAATTATCAGGTTGACGCGTATGCGTTGAATGATGAGAGCCTGGTACCGAGCGTCGCCACCGACGTCAATAACCGTTACTTCTCGCGCATTGTATTGCCGGCCCTGCTGAAAGGGATCGGCGGTATTGGCGAGATGTATGCGCAAGCTAATACGCAGGTGGTAACGAACGGCTTCAACGCGGTGACGACACGGCCGGGTACCCCGGATGGTAAAGCCGTCGCCGGTGTTATTGCCGGCGGCGCCGCCAGCCAGGCGGCGAACGTACTGAGCAGTGATGCGGCACGGTTACCGTCGAAACAGGTCCTCGTCGAGAAGCAACAGGTGGTGGCGATCCAGTTCATGCGCGGGGTTTACTCAACCGATGCGACCAACGCGGGGACAACGGCGGCACCCATGACCACATCACCGGTGGTGACACCGACAGAAAGCATGCCGCTGACAGAGAGTGACTGGCGGTCACAGACGCAGGCACGAATCGAAGCGCAGCGCAGGCTGCAACAGCAATAAGGGCTACCCCATGGCACGAAAAATTGATCCGGGTATTACTCCAAAGCAGCTCAATGACGGTCAACTACGGCAGGCGCTTAACTGTGCGCTGGCCTGCTTGCACGCCTGTGAGCCTGACGTGATATCCCCCAGGTTGCTTCAGGACTGGGTGTCTTCGGATAGGGTGTCCGAGTTATACCGTCTTATGCATACCGATCATCGGTTTGAAAAGGGGCGCGTTGCGCTCGAGAGTTATTTCAACGGCCTTCCCAGCGTAAACCTCGAGCAAGCGGCGTCGATGAACCCATGGCCGGAAGCCGCAGAGTGCGCACATGAGCATCTGGTCCAACAGCTTACTCGGGAGAATAGATATGAGTGAATTTTCAACTACCCCGACAGTATCCACCCCGCCTGAATCTCCGCCAACACATCCTATGCCCGCCAAGCCTGGCTTAATGCAACGCAAGTTGCTGTTTGGCCTCACATTGCCTTGGTTGGTCGGTGCCGTTCTTACATTGGGACTGTTTGCGGCTTATCTGTTTGCCCCTTATTTGAATGGTGGTGATGGCGGTTCGGCAGCGACGCCGGAAGCATTTAGTGAATCTGAGTATGTGCAATCTCCGGCGCCAGTGACGTTGGCACCCGTTATCTCTGCCGGGGGCGCGGATTCGGTTCAACTGCAAAACGACGTCGCTACCATGGTCGGTGGTGTCCGTTCTTTTGCTGAAACCAACCGCACGGCGATTTCCCGTTTGTCGGATACGGTTAAAACGCAGAGTACCGCGCTGGCCACGATGAAACAGCAAATGGCAGACCTGCAGGCGCAGAACAACCAACTGCTTGTCCGGTTGTCCGTGCTTGAAGCAAAGCCCGTAGCCGTGGTGTCGCAGGTTAACGACCGTGCGGTTCCCCGGGCCCGTTCTGCGCTTGTCGGCATGCGGCTTGATGCGGTGCAAAATGGCATGGCGTGGGTGTACTGGCAGGGTAAAACCTGGGCGGTCAAAGCGGGCGATCGGCTTGGGCGAGTGACGATCACCGGCATAGATGCACAGGCGCGTGAAGTCAGCACCAGCGCAGGCGTACTGAAGTGAGGTAAATGTTATGCCTAACGGAAGTGATGCTATCCAGCTGCTGGTTAATCTTGCCCATAACGTGCAGGGGGCGTTTACCCGTCTGGGGTTTACGCTGGCCATGCTGTTTGCCGTGGTGGGCGCGATAACTTTTTTGGCCCACCACGCCAGTGCTTCGCGCAAGTCGCCGGGGCAGGCCGCCGGTGGAGGGAAGGTTATCGCCTGGTTGCTGCTGTGCGGCGGGCTGGCGGGGTTAGATCAAATGATCGGGGCTGCCGCCAGACAGGTGGGGTGGCAGGGGGCGACCTTCGACGCCATCAGCTATGTGGATGTCGGTACCTTTGGCGTGGCGGCCGATGCCGCGAACGCCATGCTGACGCTGATTCGCGTATTTGGCGTTTATATTGCGCTGCAGGGGGTGTTGACCTGGCGCCGCTCACTTAAAGATGGGCATACGGGGTTATCGGCCAGCCAGGACGTTTCCACCGGAAGCCTGAAATTCACGCTGGGTATCATGATGGTCTGCAGTCCTTATCTGCTTGATGCCCTGCAAAAATCCCTTGGCATGCTGTAAGCCTGCCGGGTTTCATCCGCGCGTAAGCGCACTCTCATCCTTCATTAAATAACAATTTCATTTTCAAGGAGTTAATCATGCCTAATGACATGATGCTGAACCTTTCCGTGCGCGTTTATTTCCTCAAAGTGTGGCTGCGTCAGCGATTCATTGCGTTTTTATCCGCGGCTGCTGCGGCCCTTCCTGTCGCTGCATTCGCCGATGGCGATATTGCTGATATGGCGGATCGGGCTGCCGAAGGTGCCAAGTCAGGGCTCAAGTCTGCTCTTATTATTGCTCAGTTTATCGGTGGCATATTTGTTATTGGGGGACTGATTGCAGCGAAAAACAAGAAGGAGAATCCCCAGATTAAAGTGTCCCATATTATCGGGTCGATCCTGTTTGGCGTTTGCCTCATCGTGGTGCCGGAAATTATCAAACGGGCACAAACACAGGTTGGGTTGACGCCGGTCAACGTCGGTTAAACGAAACGCGCTCCGGGCTTCCGGAGCGTTTTTTTATGGAGTGACGCTATGGCACAGCGACATATTTCGGGTGATGCCCCGGTCGGCATTTGGTGGAGATGCCGCCATGACTAGCGCTCAGTTAATGCCGACCCCATTGTCGCTGGATATCAGCGGCGATCCCCAAACACCGTTGCCGCTGCAGATGGAAGGTTCACGTTGTCAATGTTGCGGCCTGCATATTCGCAGGCTGTGGCAGGGGGCCCGAGCAGGGTTTGATGAACCCCATGCGGTATGCACCTTGTGCTATCTCACCGGACATCTTGACAGCCCCACCGCAGCGCATGCCCGGCTGGTCTGGCTTCCAGGCACGTCTCTGACGAATGCCCTTCATCTGCAGCGTCAGATTTTGCTGGCGATGATTGCCGGCAATCGCGCGCAGCAACGTGAGGGAAAACGTTTGTGGCGCTGGATGGTGCTCCATGCGCGCGAAGTGGAAGGGGCATGGGGAACGGCGCGCGTCGGCGAGTTTGCTGCCGCCATGTTGCGATTGCCACCGGGCAAGCGGGCACGCTTGCAACAACGCCTCATTGGCTGCGTACCCGTATTCCCACCTGATGTGTTCGATGATCTGTCGCTGTTATTGCCAGAAGGTAAAACAGCGACGCAGGCCTTAACGAGCTGGTGTTTGCCTACTTACCGCCGGAGTGATTTGTATGCTGAGCCCGATCCGCTGGATTGAAGAGATAATTACTGCAACATCCCGCTTTGCCGTGTCGCGGGATTTACCTGACTACTGTGATTTGCAGACGGTGATCCGCCTGACAGATGACGACCGTATACGCCATCCTGAGTTGGAGGCCCCCTATATCTTGGTGACTGATGACGGTGACTATTGTTCGGCCTTCTCCGTCGCCGGCAGCTTTTGCGACACCGATGAAACTGCCCCCCCTGATGCGCCGTTTTCCTGGATGGGGCGTATCAAACGCATGACCGAATCGCTGAATGCGGTATATCGACGGCATGGTCATAAATTCAGCCTGATTTACGAGGATGATCCCTCGCGCGGGGAAGAAGAGGTCAGACGCCTGATGGCACCTCAATACCGCTCCATTCGGCGTACCGGTATTGCACTGAAGGAAATTCTCGATGAGCGGGTGGCAAAAATAAGCCCCTGGGTGTCACGAGAACGCTGCTATCTGGTGTGTTATACCGGGCGCAAGGCGTTGTCAGCCCACGAACTGATGGACGAAAACAAACGCCTCAAGGCACTTATCCAGAAAAGCCCGGATGCGCGTTTTGGCCAAAATCCGGTGTTGGCGGAGATGGTGGGGCAAAAAATCAGGCATGACGCCTTTCTCAGCGGTATAGAAACGGCGCTGAAGGACAACGGGGAAGGTGTACTGCTGAGCCGCCTGGACGCGCACTCAGTTGGTCATGCCTTACGCGAACAAGTTGATCGCGCCGGCACCTCCGAACACTGGCGGCCGTTGTTGCCGGATGATCCTATCATGCCGCATGGCGTACGTGATGGTGAAGACCATACGCCATTCCTGGCGCCTTGGCTGAACTTCCAGCTGATGAATCAGGATGTTCACCCACAGGGCAATATGTTGCGCATTAATGGCGTGTGGCATGGCACCTTGTCTGTCGTTCTTGGGCCGCAAACCCCTCAGTCGTTTGCACATCTTAAAGCGTTGGTACCGCGCGCGGTGCCCTGGCGGGTTCGCATGGATGTGATGCCTGGCGGGATGGCTGCGCTGGGCGTCAAAAAAGGGACGCTCGACTTTATGGCGTTCGTACCGACATTGCGACCGATTTGGAAGTCCATTGCAGCACTCACACAGGTTGATAGAAATGAACCGGTCTGCGTGATGACGATAACGGCGGCCACCTGGGGGGACAGCCCGCAGGCGGTGACCCGTAATTTGACGCTACTGACGCAGGCTTTCCAGTCCTGGGGCGTATGCGAGGTGACACAAACCTTCGGCGATCCCGTTCGTGCCTGGGTTTCCACTTTGGTGGCATCCAGCAAAGGCAGCGGTCCTAATCCACTGTATCCGCCGCTATCCGAAGCGCTGAATCTGGCCCCACTGACGCGCCCGGCCTCTGCCTGGGAAGACGATGGCAACGCACTGTTCCCCACGCTGGATGGCAAACTCTACCCTGTGGGGTTGGCCACCAGTAAGCAGAACAAGTTGACCAGCCTGGTATCGGGTTCACCTGGTACGGGTAAATCGGTATTACTTAATGCCCTGGGTAATATTCAAATCACCAGTGCCCAGCAAAATCTGCCGTTTTTTGCCGGCGTAGATAAGGGGTTCTCGATGCAGGGGCAGATTGCTTTGCTGCGGGACAGTTTACCCCCTGAGCGGAAAGATGAAGTGATCGGCATCGTGTTGCAAAACGACAAGGCGCATTGCCGGAACCTGTTTGATATCCAGTTGGGGGCACGGTACCCGATCCCTCCTGAGCGCAACTGGATACTCAGCATGCTGACCGCCATGTGTATCGATCCAGAAACCGGAATACCGCCGAACGCACGGGATACACGCCAAATTCTCAATCGTGCTATCAGTAAAGCCTATTCTATCAATGCTGAAACCAGCGGTGCTCAGCTCTATAGTCGCGGACTGCCGGGGCTGGCGTGTGTTGACGAGGCTTTGGATAAGCTAGGGCTGTTCGAGCGGTTCGATGCGGACTGGTGGGAGAAAGCGGTGTGGTATGAGGTTCGCGACCTGTTGTTCGAAGGCGGATACGTTCGGGAGGCCCAGCTGGCGCAGTTTCAGGCCGTGCCTGAATTGTCGGATATGACCCGGATCTTGAACCTCGATGAGATTAAAAGTGCTTATGGCGAGATCCAGCGTGACGGTAGCCAGGAAAAATTGCTGGATTATCTGTTCCGTTGCATGAACGACGCGGTCGGTGACTTCAAGATGCTGGCTGGGCGCACACAATTTGTAATTAACCCCCGCACCCGGGTTATTGCCATTGATCTCAACAACGTCATGGGCGACGACAGTAAAGAGGGGCACCTCAAAACGGGGATCATGTTCCTGTTTGCCGGGCAGGTGGCTGGCGGTGACTTCGTTTTGCCTCAGTACCGAGACGCGTTACTGGCCGCGGTCGATAAGCGTTATCACGCATTACATATCGAGCGACTGGAACAGCTGGATCAGGAGGTGAAGACAAAGGGGTATGACGAACTGCATAACGCCAAGAAAGTGCCTTTTATCTTCCCGATGCTGGAAACCCAGGACCGTGAACAACGTAAGTTCGGGGTTCGCACCGTGTTGTCCTCTCAGTATATGCGCGACTTCCCTGACGCCATCCTCCGCTCGGCTAACTCACTGTTTATGATGGAAGTCGATCCGGATGATGAAGCGCTGCTGGTCGACCGCTTCAAGGTGCCTAAGGTTACCCTGCGTAATTTCCAGCGCTGCGGCACAGGCCCAGCGCCCGACGGGAGTGGCGTGCCGTTCCTGGGCATCTTTCGTATCAAGGGCGGTGGCACGCTCGCCAGAATATTGAAAAATGCACTCGGGCCCCTTGAGCTGTGGGCGCTGAACTCTTCACCGATAGACAGTCCGCTCCGCCGCCTGTTGTACGAGCAGGTTGGTGGGTCAACGGCGCGCGCCATTCTGGCCGAAGCTTTTCCGCAGGGCACCGCGGAGAAGTTGATCGAACTGCGTAGAAAGCAGGCCGGCGATGTCGATGCCGGCAATGTTACGCGTCAACTTGCCTCAGAGCTTATTGCCAAACGCGGCTATCACATCTAAGCGAGAAAAATCATGAAATACTCAGCGACAGTGGTCGCGCTGGCGGTCAGTCTCGGACTGAGCCAGCCCGCGGCCGCGTATACCGTTTATGTGTCCGGCAGTGCGCCGATTGAAATGCAGGTGATGCCGGCAATGGGCACTATCAATGCCACGCTGGCGGAGATCCTCACAACGGAAACCCAGATAGGTACCGCTATCGTACAGGCCAGTGACAAGCAAGTCTCGGCGGTGACTGAAGCGGCACGCGCGCAGCGAGAGGCCGATATCTTTGGCCGTCAGACAGAGCGCCTGGAGCGCGCTCGTGACAGCTTTACGGTAACGGACAGTATCTGCAGCGAGTCGGCTTCCGGTATGGCTACGCAGGTCAGCAAGCAGACACGCTCCAGCGCATCAAGGCTGTCCGGCGGCGGCGGGGTTAGCAGCGCCATGGTTCGCAAGAGTGTGGCATCTCTTCCTGTGGCTCCCCGTCAAGGTGGTTATCGCAGTGCGGCTGTGCATGCGGCGTACTGTACGGCAGAAGAAGCGGCAACCTACGGGGGAACGGATCTTTGCCCACAGGTCTCTCCGTTGCCCGGCGGCGATATTGAGTTGCGTTCCCTGATGGATGGTGCGGGCGCTGTCGGTAAAGCACCTGATCTGACCTTCAATCAGGAACAGGTCGATGCGGCGATGGCTTACATGAAAAACTCGTCCCGTCATGATGCCGGACGCACGCCGGGGAAGGGGGATATTCAATCCGCTACTGGCCGCGAGTATCAGGGGTTGCTGACACAATATAAGTCAATACAGAGCGCGGCCTCGCAGCCCCAGCTGGACTTAATTGCAGCCAGCCAGCCTAACCCCGCTACCCGTGAGGCATTGGGGGAGTCGTTACAAAGCCCGTCGGCCAGCCAGTATTTTTCGGCGACGGCGAGTCCGGAGGCACAGAAGTCCGGGGTGATGAGCGAACGGGAATATGAGGCGTTCGAGGTTGGCCGGCGATACGCCAATACCGCTTATGAAACTGACTTGCAGGCAATGAGTGGCGATAACCTGACGCGGGAGCTGGTACGTGTCCAGAGCCTGGGCAACTGGCTACAGCTGGGCATTAAAAACGAGTTGCGAAAAGCGAACGTGATTGCGGGACAGCAGCTGGCCATGGCGGCCAAAGCGCAATATGCGCCGCAGCTGCAGCAGTTGTCTAATCAGATGAGCGCAGGAGTAACCGCGAATGCAAACTGAGCATGGTAAGCAGAAGCCTGCCGCCTCTTCGTGGCGGCGTGTAGGAAAAGTGGGGGTGGCATTGGTTAACCCCCTCTCTGATCTTGGGGTGATTTACCGCAGCGGCGTCCGGCCGATATTGAATAATCTGGCGAGAGCACGGGCGATGATTCGTGCTCGTCAGCAGGTTAAACGTGAACCATTGACCTGGGCGCAAGCGGTGGCGGCTGCTGGGGTTCCGATTGAGCAGCTTCGCACCAACTATGTCCGTATCCGGGCATTTTGGTGGTTCCTGATGCTGGTTTGCGGCGGGCTTTCTTTGATTTTGTCGCTGATGCTTTTGGCGAGCTTCACCACTTTGCCCGGCGCCATCTTGCTGAGAGCGACGATCGCGGCATTGATCTTGGTGCTGTTAGGGGCGGCGGGCTACGTCAAGGCGCTGATCGCAACGTATCGTCTGTGGCAACTCACTACCCGGCGTGTCAGCGCAGAGGAAAAGGGCACGTTCGAGGATTTTCGGTCGGAAAACCGCTGTTGCCGGCAAACGATGTCATTGGGATGTTGGCGCTGATAACGGGAGTACATCGCCGTTATCTTCTTTGACGCCTCATTTCCTTCCCTGCCTTCTACCCAGCGATCCGCCGGGGCCATAACATACGGACAACACGATGAAATTTCTCAAAAGGCTGTGGCCAGCAGGCTTGCTGCTGCTCTTTTCCTGGCCGGCGTTCGCCGATGGCGTGAATTATCAGACCATCGCTGATGCTGCACAGAAAACTAATGACTTATCGCGCCAGGCGCTGGTCATGATCTTTGGGGATGTAGTGCTACATCCCTTTAACCCCGGGCAACAAACGTTGATTGGCTCTCTGTTTGCCATTATCAACGGTGTACTTTGTGCCATAGCCCTGTTTTGGTTTTTGACCGTGACGATGAAAACCGTCGTCAAAGCTGGCCATGAGGGGCGTGTTTTTAATGGCGCCCGCTCGATGTTGTATCCGATCATGACTTTTGCGGGATTTATCACTTTGGTGCCTACCGGTTCAGGGTGGTCGATTTCGCAGTTGGTGATGCTGTGGGCTGCGTCGGTGATGGGTGTCGGGAGCGCCAATCTGCTAACCGATAAAGCGGCGGATATGATGGCCAGCGGATATTCCATGGTTACGCAGCCGACTGCGCCGGCGACACGTTCAGCTGCACGGGCCATTTTTGAAATGAACCTGTGCAAATATGCCATCAACCGCGAACTGCAGGCGCTTTATGCGTCAGGGGAAGCGAATACGCCGCTGATGAGCACGAAAGGAGGCAACGGTGAGTATGTGACCGGTAATGGCAGCGCCATTTGTGGGTCGGCGAAAACACCTAACTCTGCCCGTAGCGGCGTCTGGAATGTGTTATTTGATAGCAAGGTCGATACCGACAATGTGGTGGCGTCACAAAAGCAGGCGCTGGACAGGATGCAGGCGTCGCTGGATCGGGCGGCAATGGACTTCGTCGATACCTATTTGAGTAAGCGTGATCAAGACAGTGGCAGTTTTCAGGATGTGGAAACTGATATCCAGAATGCGGCGGCTGACTATGAAGATACGGTCAATAAAGCGCTGAACCAAATCAACTATAAGGATTCACTGCAGAGCCAGCTGGTCAATCAGATCAAGAGTTATGGCTGGGTTGCTCTTGGGGCCTGGTATCACACCTTCGCGACAGCTAACAGTAAAACCAATGATGTGGCCAACGCCACGCCAATCACCAGTGGCATGAGTGGTGTGGGCGAGCACGGTACAGGGGACTTGTACAATCAGGTGTTTACGGCCTATCGCGCGCAGGTGCAGAACAGTACCTATACACCACCCTTGGGAACACAAACGGAGAGTGAGATTAGTGCAGCCGGTGCAGCTCAAGATCCGAACTCAGTATTCGTTGGAATTTTAAAAAGCCCAATCCAAAAACTCACAACCCTTATAGCTACAAAAAACTTGGGTACTGACGCCGATTTCAACGGTCAAGTAAACCCATTAATTAAAATGCAGGAGATCGGTGATTATACCTTAGGCACTACTGAAACCCTGATGGCTGCTTATGCCGGTACTTGGGCGATTGCATCAGCGGCCAGTAACTCACCTGTAGGGTGGGCAAGTAAAATTTTTGCGGTTGATGCCGGCGCAGTGGTTAAGGATGTTATGGGTGCGATGGCGCCAATGTTCTATTTCTTTATGTTTGCGCTTTTGGCTATTGGATTCTCATTAGCCGTATTCTTACCGGCAGTACCTTTTATTTTCTGGATGACTGGCTTCTTTAACTGGGTTGTCAGTGTGTTGATTGGGTGTGGAGCCGGACCAATGTGGTCAGC
This sequence comes from Serratia bockelmannii, assembly GCF_051803255.1. NCBI lineage: Bacteria > Pseudomonadati > Pseudomonadota > Gammaproteobacteria > Enterobacterales > Yersiniaceae > Serratia > Serratia bockelmannii. The sequence goes on from NZ_CP196513.1 coordinate 66,679, forward strand.
GACGCATTTGGGCGCCGAGGAGGATAAGGGAAGTCGTAGTGCCTATGGCTATATATTTTTAATCGACATGATGTTACGGCCTTCTCTTATGGTGCTGGGGTTCTTTTTCGCTTCAGTGTCAGCAATAGCCGGTGGCACGGTGCTCAATCTGTTGTTTGCTTCAGCACTGGCTAATGCCAATGCGGACTCGATTATGGGATTGGTTAAAATGGTTGGTTGGTTGATGATATATGCACGCATTTCAACCTTTGGAGTTACACGGCTATTCAGTTTAGAGGCATCTCTACCGGATTATGTGATCTCATTCCTTGGTGGTCGTGAAGGGAATAATGTTATGGGCGGATTGGTCGATAATATGAAAAATATGTTCGGGGCGGCCGGGACTGGATCTCAACGAATTCCTGGTGTCCGTAATATGCCCAATAGGACCGGAAAAGGTAATGGGGCTGATGGAATTCAGTAGAAAATACCCTGACAAATGTACAGTTGTTGGGTATAATGTCATCAACGGCTGTTGGAGGATAAAACTATGGTGCAGCGACTGAAAACTACACGCGAAGGATGGGCTTGGGTTTTTAAAATCCTTTATATGGTATTAGCTTTACCCTGCCTTCTATTTTTAGCTTTGGCGTCACTGCTGACGTTAAGCGATGTTCTAAAAAGCGGTGATCTTTACCAGCTATTTTTCTACGGTTTGATATGGGCCGCGATACTCATCCCTGTCGCTATTTTCACTAAGCAGGTCATAAGTAAACGTCGTATTCTAAAAGTCATCACGAACGATGTTAAAGACCCTGAGTATTTTATGCCTGAACAGGGCTATGAGATGTACCATGAAGGTGATGGTAAGTACCTGGGCATTGATATCAAACGTGGCACCATCCTTTACGTGCATCGTATCCGCAAAGGTGAAGTCGACGTGGTTGGGTTGGATATGAAAGACTGGACCAATCGGGAAGTGGAAGGAAAAATGTTCCGCCTTTACACCAAGCTTCCGGAATTGCCCCGTATTGAAATTGCAACCCCTTGGGCCCAACGCTGGTTTGATACGCTGGGTTCTATGGAGTTCAAGCAATATCAGCCGGCGATCCCGTTCTCTGAGTATGTTGATATTCACCGTGAGCAGCTGGAGCGTGAAAACCATATCGCGATCCCCCGCCTGGCCTGACACATAACTTTCTCCTCTGGCTACCTTACCAGGTGGCAAACACCCTCAACACCGGCTTATAGCCGGTGTTCTTTTTTGCGAGTCATTCCTTATGTATAACCGCCCATCGCAAAGTGCATGGGATGGCGATCAAGGGCAAATGTTCCTGGCCTTCTGTGCTGCCGTTCTGTTGTGCTGGCTCTTTTTTGATTCGTTTGTCTACGGGAGTTGCTGGGTACTGTACTGGCTCTGGACAGCGGTGGATGTTCCCCGTATCCATTATTGGGCCGGTGAAAAAATCAACCTGCTGGCCGATACGGCCAATCATGCCGTCGACGTCACCTTTGATGAGTGGTTGACAGTGATGAATGCCACTTCAGGTATCTTCATGTTGTTTCTGGTACCGATCGTCGTGGCCAGTGGTATCGCGCTGGCGCAGCACCCTGTACTGGCATTTCGCAGCAAACGCCCCATCAATATTCATACGTTGCCGCAATTGGCCAGCAACTTTGCCCCTTCCGTGACGCCCGTGCTGGCTATGGCCTCCGGCCCGGATGGTTTGATGAATGATCCCGCCCCGGCTAACGTTTGGGCGCTAAGGCCCGAAGACTTCACCGCGCAACTTCAACTTGTTCACCGCAAGACGCTCGATAGGGCTGCAGCCGCGGCGGTGTTCACCGCGCAGCTGGGTAAACCAGTGTGTGATGTGACAAATTGGCATCCTTACGAGCGCGCTTTGCTGGCTGTATTTGGTCTGCAGGTATTCCTGAACGATCGTGCGGCGGCGTCACAACTACTGGATGATCTTAATCGTTCCTGTGTAGTGAGGCGATTTTTAAGGCGTAGGCGGGTTTCACCAGTGCCGTTGTTCCAGTTGGCCAATGCAGCGTTTGAACGAGTGATTCAGGCCCCTGGTGTCAACGAGTGGCTGGCGGGGCACGGATATGTGCGTAGTGCACTCGTTGGGTTGTATGCCCGTGACCTGAGATTGCCCCCGGCGCGTTTTCGCTGGCTTAAGGGGGTTGACCGTACATTGTGGTATGGGCTTCATTCGGCAGACACCGCTAAGGTGTTTGTTGAAGGTGCCGGTATTGCCGCTCAGGCTCGCGCCGAGGTTCGTGCCAGTAAGCTGCGATTGCCCCGTCCGGGCATTATGGTGGAACAAGCCGTTGAAGGGCTACAGGCCGATCTGGAAAGTCTGGGCCTGGTCTACCCGTATATACCGGCAGTGGTTCGTCGGCGTCAGGCGACAGAACAGTCAGTGATGTCAGCTGTTTATGCCATTACTGACCCGCCGGACAGCGAGGCGGCAGCAACTCCCTAGCGTCACCCCTCTTGATTTACCCGAACACCCCCACCGAATTAACCCCGTTAGCACGCCAGGCCAATCAGGCTCTGGTGTCGACCATTATTTGAATTAAAAGGATATTCCATGCGTGCAAAATCTGACTATGCGCCTTTCTCTGTATACATCCGCGGTAATCTGTTAGTCGTCCAACGTCCAGTCGACCTGGGCAAGCCGGCTGAGGGTCGGGGTGTCCGTACTTTATGTACAGTTGACCTGCGACGCCAGCCGACTTTTTTCCTGTCTGACGCCGGGGTGATGTGCTGCGACAAGTTGGGGAATGTCTTCACAGTTGAGTCCAGCGCTAATGGTGGTAACGATCAGCTGCTTGCGGCGTTGTCTGAGGCACAGTTAAAGCAGGCAGAAAATTGGCGTACCCGATGGGGCGGTCGGTTGGTCATTACCGCTGGACTGCTGATTGTCGGGCTGATGCTGGGTGTTTCTCTCGTGCACTCCAGCAAGGTGGGATCGTTGGAACTGGAGCCTGGGCCCGAGGTTAGCCTGGCCCCCGCTCCACAGGTTGTGCCGCCGATGCTTCCGCCTCATGCGACTAAAGCTGAACGCCCTGAAGTACCTGTTCCTGTCCAGCAAACGCGGGCTCCCGCGCCAGAAGATGGCTGGGCGCTGCCGGCGTCCGTCCGGTCAACCCTGCCGCAGAAGCTGCAAAGTGCTGCCGACCGCCAATTGTTCACCGTGAACTATTCCTCTGGCCACGATCGCACTTTGTATGTATTTGCCGATCCCAATTGCCCGAATTGCCAGCATCTGGAGCCGGCTTTAGTAGCGGCGGCTCAAATGGCTAACGTGGTCGTCTTCCCGGTGGCTGTGATTGGGCGAGAGAAATCCATTGCCGCCATTACTCCGGTGTTGTGCTTGCCGCCGGCGCAGCGGCCAGCAGCCTGGCAGGCATTATTTACTGTTGGTACCGATGGACTTCAGCTGGGTAAAGCGGCTGCGGTCGATAAGAAAGCCGACAGCGCCTGTGATGTGGCCGAAAAAGCGCTGGGCGTCAACGAGGTGGCTTATCAGGCCTATCGCATTCCGGGCACCCCCTGGGTGATTGCTGATGATGGCCGCTATGTTCCTCAGGCTGTTCTGCGTGATCCTGCCCAACTGAGCCAGTTCCTGAGCGAGAAGGAGACGCCGGATGCAGCAACCCACTGACTACGGCATAGCGCGCAATCGCATTAATCGCCGCGTTTATCACTCTGCCCTCGGAGACTGGATGTTGTCCCCAGTAGGGCTGGCGCTGGGGATGGCGGGCGCCGTTATTGTCGGTGTGGTATGGCCGGTCACCCTGTGGTTAACACTGCCAGTCTTGATGTTCTGGGCGCCGTCGATGCTGATGGAGCCCTGGCAGATGCCGATGCGCATGCCAAGCGATATGGATCGGCTCGACCCTTCTACGCAGCGTCAGGTGCCGGGCAAGATGTGGGGCTTTTTGCCGGTGACGGTCATGCGTATTGTCATGGGCAAAGCGGCCGGCATCCTCTATCTGGGATACCTGCGTGGCCGGGATGCGGGGCGTGAGTTGTGGTTGTCAATGGACGACATGACGCGGCACATCCTGATGTTTGGTACCACCGGTGCCGGTAAGACGGAAACGTTGCTGGGTTATGTGCTCAACCAACTCGGTCTGGGCAAGGGGCTGATTTATTCCGACGCAAAGGCACAGAACGACGTGGCGTTGGCCATTGCGTCCATGGCCCGGCGTTTTGGCCGTGAAGACGATCTGCGGATGATGAACTTTATCACCGGCGGCCGTTCCCGTGCTCAGGAACTGCTGGAAGATGTCAAAAACCGGCCTCAAACCAATACGGTCAATGCCTTCGGCATCGCTGAAGAAACCTACATCATCAACCTGATGGACTCGATGTTACCACCGGCCGGCAACGACGGCGGCTGGCAGGAAAAGGCGCGGGCGATGATACAGGCGCTGGTGTTTGCCCTGGTGTACAAATGCCGGCGAGAAGGGACGGTGATGTCGCAGCGTACCATTCAGGCCCATCTTCCTCTGCGCAGTATTGCGCGGCTCTATATCCAGTCTGTGGAAGAGCAGTGGCACGATGAGGCGCGATTACCACTGGAGAACTATCTCGGCACGTTGGCGGGGTTTGATCTGGCCACGGTGGACTCACCGTCAGAATGGGCGCCGGAGGCGCTGAACCAGCATGGTTACCTCATTCAGCAGTTCACCCGCATGTTGGCGCTGTTCAACGACACCTACGGTCATGTGTTTGCCCGCGATGCAGGTGATATCGACCTGAGAGACGTTGTTCACAACGATCGTATCCTCGTCATTCTTATCCCCGCACTGGAAATTTCTGCGACCGAGGCGGCGGCGCTTGGGCGACTGTATGTGTCTCAACTGGCAATGATCCTGAGCCAGGATCTTGGAGAAAAGCTGGAGGGGCGGCCGGAAGACATCATGGTTGTACGCAAGTACAAGGACAAGTTTCCGTTTCTGTGGATAGCCGATGAGGTGGGGGCCTGTTACACCGAGAAATTGGGTGAACTGGCCACTCAGGTTCGATCGTTGGGGTATTGTCTGCTGTTGGCCGGGCAAGAAGCACAGCGACTTAAATCAGCTGCCGGTGACCGCGTGTGGACGCTGATTGCGAATATGGGCACGCGTATTACCGGCAAAATAATGGACCCGAAAGACACCCTTGAAATCCTGCAGCTGATGGCTGGCACTGAATATCTACCGGAAATGAGTCAGATGGTGCGCCAGAACGGTGTTCTTGGCAGCCGATGGGATGAAGACGACAGGCTGCAACTGCGTGAGCAAAAGAAAGTCAGCGTGGAAGAAGTGCAGCAGCTGCAGGAGGGCGAGAATATCACCCTATTTCGGGGGGAGGTTATCCGTGGCTCGTCACTTTATATCGCAGATGCCGACAAGTTTACCAAAGAAGCGATACAGATTAACCGTTTCATTGAGGTTTCTCCACCATCTCTCGATGCGTTACTGGCGCAGGCGCCGGCCACTATTCGCCGCAGCTACCCACGTGCCGATCGGATACAGCAGATCGTTCGCCGGCTGGATGCGCCACCTGCACGTTCAGACCTGGAGAACCTGCAGCTGACCGACCCCGCGCTGGCCGCCCTCAATGATCTGGAAGACGAATGGCTGCATATCTGGCGCCGACGCCCGACGGCAGCGGTTAGCACCAGCCTGTTATGGGAAACAGCGCTGGCGCATCTGCCGGCGCGCGGATGTGGTTACCAGGTGCAGGCGAGGACGCCGATCGCGTTGGGCGTCGGACAACCTCGTCTGATGGCCTATCAAATGCAACATATTCCGGTTGAGAAACCGGCCGACAACACTTCAAAAGAGAATGCAAAATGGCAACGAAAATCACAGTAAACGGCAAGACGATGGTCGTCGATGGTAATCATATCCGTGTCAGTGGTAACCAGGTGATTGCAGATGGCCAAACGGTGTCGCTGGGTGATGGAAAAGTCGTGGCGGTCGCCATTACGATCGTTGGTGATGTTCAGGTTCTTGATTCCGAAGAGGCTGATGTGACAGTGCAGGGGAATGTTGGCACCGTTCGAAGCACTAACGGTAATGTCAGGGCGGGTAATGTGACTGGCAACATCGAGACGCGAAATGGCAACGTCACCTGTGGCCATGTCCAGGGCGATGTCAGCTCGAGGAACGGGAATGTGTTATACGGGGGCGCAAAATAATGCGGACTTCACTGAAAGCCTGGTGTCTGGCCGCAACATTGGCGGTCGTTCCGGGCGCTATAGCTGCCCCCTCGGTGCAGGTCGGGTTCTCACCGGAAGGCAGCGCTCTGCAGCTGGTATTGAGTACGCTTAATGAGGCCCGGAGCAGTATCCGGTTAATGGGGTATTCGTTTACCTCACCCGAAGTGGTGAAGGCTCTGACGACCGCCAAGCATCGGGGCGTCGATGTGAAAGTGGTGCTCGATGCGAAGGGAAATCAGAACAGAGCCAGCCAGGCAGCGATGAACGTGCTGGTCAATGCCGGTATCCCGGTTCGTACCGTCGATAATTTCAAGATAATGCACGACAAACTGATCATCACTGACCAGGTGAATGTCGAGACCGGGTCATTTAACTTTAGCCGTGCAGCAGCGCGGTACAACTCAGAAAATGCGCTGGTGCTACGTGATATGCCTGGCGTGGCACAAACCTACCTGACGCACTGGCAATCGCGCTGGGATATTGGAAAGGAGTGGCGTTCGACGTATTAAGAACACTTTCATTCCTTCCCGCAACACTATGACAGCCTGATCCTCTGGGCTCAGGCTGTCGGCTTTTTCTGCATTTTTATCTGTCATCCCGCGCCAACGGGACTGAAAAATGCTTTTTATGCTGCTAAGTTACGGATTCTGTAGTACGCTTTGCCAAACGATCCTTTTCAGATCCTTGGGGAGGCAGAAATGTCACAGGCCGTAAACGCAGTTACTTCCTCATCGAAACGTCCTTACAGAAAGGGGCATCCACTCAGTGACGCTGATAAACAGCGTGCTTCAGTGGCGAGAAAAAGAGCTACTCACAAAGAGGTTAAAGTTTTTCTGGAACCTCAGCTTAAAGAATTGCTGATGAATATGTGCCAAGATGACGGCTTAACACAAGCTGAAGTATTGGCTCGATTGATTGAGCGTGAAGCGCAGGCCAGAAATATAGCATGATGGGCTTACTTTCTTGATCCTTTAACCTGTGAGTGCTAAATTGCTGTGCGAGTAAGAATTTTTTGGTTGGCCACGCCGTAAGGTGGTTGGAAATGGGTTCCGAGGTAGTTTGAGCTGAATCCAGAAAAGCAAAAACCCCGATAATCTTCTCAATTCTTGGCGGGATCGAAAGATTAACGGGGCTCACTTAAAACTGTATAGAAGCGTTGCTCTATGCAGGGAGTATAGTTTTATGCCTTTTAAAGGTCAACTCCTCCTGTGCAACTTAAGCGCAGGGAGTGGTGGATAACCGCTCAATCATCGAACAAGCGACATCAGTCAGTTCTCGGGGCTGTTACGTCAGCAATCCTTTTCCCTCTTACCAACCTCCCAAGGCTGGGGCGAACAAACCTGCCCTGATCCGGGCGCTGGTAACTGCTGCCCGTGAAAATCAACCGGCCAGGCATGAAGCCTGGTACACCACACCGCGCGTCCAGCAGAAAACCGGACTGACGCGGCCGGTATTTAAACGT